>JAFTTS010000001.1 GCA_017466685.1 Clostridia bacterium | reverse complement strand
TGTGGGAGAAGGTGGCAGCCGAAGGCTGACGGATGAGGCGTCCTACAACGGCTTCAAATCAGAAAAATCCAAGCCGAGTTTTTTCAAAATATCTGCCGCAACCGCATTAAAATTATCCCGTATGCTGTCATTTGAATATCGCAAAACAGCAATCCCCAAGCAGCTAACGACGCATCTCTTTGGGCATCCGTCTTTTTGTGTTCGGGCGATGTATGTTGAATTCCATCAACTTCAATAACGATCTTCTTTTTTGCAATATAAAAGTCAACGATGTAATTTTCGATATTATGTTGGCGTCTGACATTATACGGAAGTCTTTTCAGAAAATCGTACCATAAATGCTTTTCTTCCGGAGTCATATTCTTTCGCAATGTTCTTGCGTTTGGGACAAGTTTTTTGTTATATGGTATCATTTGGGAGACTCCTCATCCACCGCTGACGCGGTCCCCCTTCTCCCACAGGAGAAGGCTTTTTTGCTGACCGTAACATATGCGTGTTCTGTTTCAAATTCATCTGTAAGCGTTAGATTTGCATTTAAGATTGATTCACGAATACGTACAGGATTGTCGGGATATATTTTTATTTTTCTTGTCCCCATATCTATAAATTCATCACGACACTTATCAATTGATAAAACAAAAATTCCATCATCACACAATAATGATGCGATCTTTTGGATGGCAGAAGCCTTGTCCTCTATATGCATGAACGTCAGGGATGAATATATCACGTCAAATTGACCTGAAAATTCAAAAGACACAAAGTCAGCGCAAATAAGTGTGGCATTGTGATTTGACAACAGATTTTCGGAAGCTCTTGATACCGTTTTCGGAGAAATATCAATTCCGAAAAATGATTGACAAAGAGGAGCCACTTTGAGTGCAAGGCGACCGGTTCCAACCCCAATTTCCAAAACCGACTTATTTTTATCGAGCTGCATACTCTCAATAAATCGCTCGCCGTCCCATTTATCCATATAGTCCCTTAACGGCTTTGGATCGTGGACGGGATCGTTGTTTTCGTCTATCAGTCTGTCATAATGTTCAATTACGTCTCTCATTATCGCAGTCCCATAGTGTTAAACTTCTTCTTTTGTATAGTACTGATTGCCGTAAAGGGTTATATACTCTTTTCTTGCTTCAAGATCATCGCCGAGAAGTGTCTCAAAAATTCTCGCGGTTTCCTCAGCATCCGCTTCGTTAACCTTGATAAGACGGCGTGTTTCGGGATTCATAGTGGTCTGCCACATCATGTCGGGCTCATTTTCACCAAGTCCTTTTGATCTCTGAAGCGTGTACTTCTGATTTCCGAGCTCCTTCAGGATATCCTGCTTTTCCTGCTCGTTATAAGCAAACTTTATCGTCTCCGAGCCCTTGTCCTTGTAGGTTATCTCAAAAAGCGGAGACTCGGCAATGTGTATCTTTCCCTTCTTGATAAGCGTCGGGAGCAGACGGTAAAACATAGTCAATATAAGCGTGCGGATCTGATAACCGTCCTCGTCGGCATCGGTACAGATGATGATCTTCGACCAACGAAGCGCATCGTAATCAAACGAAGCAATGTCACCCTTTACCTTACCGCTTATCTCAACACCACAGCCGATGACCTTCAAGAGATTCACGATGACTTCACTCTTGAAAATCTTATCGTAACCGCTCTTTAAGCAGTTGAGCGTCTTACCGCGAACAGCGATGATCGCCTGGAATTCAGCGTCACGTCCGAGCTTACACGATGTCAGCGCGGAATCGCCCTCAACGATGTATAATTCACGTCGCTCGGGATCCTTTGAACGGCAGCCGACAAACTTGTCAATACGGTTCGCAATATCGATCTTACCCGTGAGCTGCTTCTTTATGTCAAGACGTGTTGTTTCCGCCTTTTCACGCGAACGCTTGTTAATGAGTATCTGATTTGTCATGCGCTCGGCTTCGGTAGGATTTTCGGCGAAATAAACCTCAAGACGGTGCTTAAGGAAATCCGTCATAGCCTCGGCGATGAATGTGTTCGTGATTGCCTTTTTAGTTTGGTTTGCGTAGGAGGTCTGCGTCGAAAAGCTGTTCGAAACAAGCACCAAGCAGTCCTCAACATCGGCAAAGGTTATCTTCGCTTCGTTTTTGTTGTACTTTCCCTGTGCCTTTAAATACTTGTCCACCGCGAAAACGAACGCCGTACGTACCGCTTTATCGGGCGAACCACCATGCTCAAGGAAGCTTGAATTGTGATAATATTCAATAACATTGACCGTATTTGAAATACAGAAAACGATATCCGCTTTCAGCTTGTAATCCTTCATGTCCGCACGGTCACGTCCCGTTGTTTCGAGGTGCCACTGTACGGGAGCGGTCATCTGTGCTTCACCGCAAAGCTCGTTCACGTAATCGGAAATACCGTTTTCGTAAAAATAAACACTTTCCTCAAATTTTCCGTCAGCCTGCTCAAGCTCGAGCACAAATCTGACCTTTGGATTAACAATGGACTGCTTCTTCATCGTTTCAATGAAAAAGTCATGCGGAATGTTAATATCGGTGAAAACCTCAAGGTCGGGCAGCCAACGTATCACTGTACCGGTTCGACGCGACTTTTTGTCAAGCTCCTCGGTGATAAGCTCGGTCGTTGCATATCCCTTTTCAAAGCTTACACGGCTCACGGTGTCGCCTTTATATGAAGCAACCTCCATATATCTCGACGAATACTGCGTTGAACACGCGCCGAGACCGTTAAGTCCGAGCGAATATTCATACGATGCATCTCCCGAGTTATTGTCATATTTACCGCCGGCATAAAGCTCGCAGAAAACCAGTTCCCAGTTATATTTACCCTCTGCCTCGTTCCATCCGAGCGGAACACCGCGTCCACGGTCATCAACTTCAATGGAATGATCGGCAAAAACCTTGACACGGATCTCGTTACCGTATCCCTCTCTTGCTTCATCGACAGAGTTTGAAAGAATTTCAAAAAAAGAATGCTCGCATCCCTCAAGGCCGTCCGAACCGAAAATAACCGCCGGACGCTTACGCACACGGTCGGGACCCTTCAGACTTGATATACTTTGATCGCCATAGGTTGTACTTTTTTTGTTTGCAGCCATTTTTGACCCTCTTCATTCGTTATAATATATATATTATACTATATTTTTTTGAAAATGTAAATAGAAATTCCGAAAATTATCTTGTATTAAAATGTGTATTCTGCTATAATAATAAGTGTGAAAGAGATTTTTCACGGAGTCACTATGCCCGATTTACTGAAATATAAAAGCTTCATATCGTACGTAGCGGCAAAAATTCGTTCCACATCTGTATGGAATGCCGCTGACCGCACCTTTAAATATACACGTCGTTTTTTGTTTTTTACACGCATTTTCCGATATATCAAAACAGCGATAAATATCATTGAAACAAGCGCCGCACTTGTCGTTCTCGCGGCACTGATCATCGTGCTTATTCCGATAGCACTTCTCTTCCTTATCGGTTTCGCCATCGCCGATTTTATCATAGGTACACGTATACTGAAAGGTGAAGTACTGCGCCGTGCACTCGGACGTGACTCTGTTTATATAATTTCGGAAGCGGGAAATTTCGGCGAGGGTTTCGCCCGTGAGCTTTCAGAAAAAGGGGCGTCGGTGTTTATAATAACCGCGGCATGGAATCACAAATTCATAAGCCTCACCGAGTCAGGCGGCATTTACTATATAAGACACGCATTTTTCTTTCGTCTGAAGCGGAAAAAGCTCACAGAGTTAAACAAAAAAATCACCTATCTTCTCTAAATCAAGGAGGGCAGACAATGATAAATTTCATATACGGCAGAGCAGGCAGCGGTAAAACTTCATACATCTGTGAGAAAGCCGCAAAAGCCATTGCCGAGGGACGCCGTGTTTTCATAATAGTTCCCGAACAAATGGCAGTTGACACCGAGGAGCGCATGACAGATCTTCTCGGAGATATGCCCTCGCTGTCGCTTGAAATACTCAATTTCCGT
Source organism: Clostridia bacterium (assembly GCA_017466685.1). Classification (GTDB taxonomy): domain Bacteria; phylum Bacillota; class Clostridia; order Oscillospirales; family CAG-272; genus Flemingiibacterium. Next base: position 4,409 of record JAFTTS010000001.1, on the reverse strand, counting down.
CGTCTTTGCAACCGTGTTTTTCGCGAGTACGGCGGCCTTTCCTATAGCTATATAACCAAGAGCGGACGTATGCTCATGATGTGGCGTACACTGTCCGAGCTGTCACCTTTACTCAAAACACTTCCCTCACCTGACCGTGCCGTTGTTTCACGTATGCTCGGAGCGGTTAGCGAATTCAAATCATACGGCGTGACACCGCGTACCCTTGAACGTGCCGCACAAACACTCGAAAAGGATAGTGTACATAAAAAACTGACCGATAAGCTCTATGACCTTTCCCTTATCTCTGCCGCTTACACAAACCTCGTCGCCGAAACCTGTGACGACTCATCGGACGACCTCACCAAAGCCGCAGATATACTTCACGAAAATAACTTTTTTAACGGAGCGGACGTGTTCCTTGATTCGTTTTACGGCTTCACTCCGCAGGAATACTCTGTCATCGGTGAGATATTGAAGCAAGCCGAGAACGTCACGATCTCACTCTGCCTCGATGCACGATACGAAGCCACACATGACGAGCTTTTCACAAATCAGCGAAAAACCGCAGAGTATCTTGAAAAGCTGGCAAACGACGCAGGCAAAGGAATCGAAAAAACGCTTTTAACCGAGAACCACCGTGCAAAATCAGAAGAGCTTAAGTTTCTCGAAGCCTCACTCTGGTCGCTCGATCTCACCAAGGATGATGCATACAAGGAAGCTGCGCCGTCACTTAAATTAATCGAATGTACAAGCCTTTTCGCCGAGTGTGAAGCTGTTGCGATCGACATCTGCCGTCGTGTCAGAGAGGGCGCAAAATGGCGTGATTTCACGATCACCACACGCGGCATAGACCGTTATGACGGCATACTCGATACCGTACTCGAAAAATACGGCATACCTCATTTTGTTTCTCGCCGTATCGATATAAAAACAAAACCGCTCATCAAGCTGATACTGTCCGCACTCTCGCTCCGATTTGGCAATTTCCGATGCGAGGACGTGATCTCCTATATGAAAGCGGGACTCTGTGGCGTAACGCCTGATGAGGTATCCGCACTCGAAAATTATGCATCTACCTGGCGTATACGCGGTGAAGCAAGATGGAGTGAAGACTTCACGATGAACCCAAACGGTTACACAGCCTCGTTCACGGAGGAAGCCGCACGTACGCTCGATCACGTAAACAACATACGCGAACGTATCATAACACCGCTCACCGATTTCCATACCGAGCTCGATAAAGCAGAAACCGTCCGTGATTTTTCACGAGCGCTATACGATTTTCTGCTCCGCCTTGAAATCCCGAAAAAGCTTGACGAGATAGCTTTGGGAGCACGCATAAACGATCCTGCCTCGGCACAGGAGACCGAACAGCTTTGGAGTGTCCTTGTCGATGCGCTGGACGAGCTTTGCAGTGTCATGCCCGAGCTTTCGGTTGACAGTCGGGAATACTGTGAGCTTCTTAAAATAATCTTCGATGAAACCGATATCGGACGTATTCCGAGCAGCGTTGACGAGGTTGTTTCGGGTGACGCTTCCCTGCTTCGTGCCTCCGGAAAACACGTATATATATTCGGTGCAAACGAAGGCATATTCCCTCTCGCGCCGAGTGATGATGGTGTATTTTTAAGCTCCGAACGCGAACAGCTTGCAGAACTCGGAGTTGAACTTGCAGGAGGCACCGATTACAGATCAGCAGACGAACGTTTCTTCTTCTATCTTGCGCTGACCTCGGCATCCGATTCGGTAACAGTTATCTGGTCATCCTCCGATCTTTCGGGACATTCGATGAAGCCGTCATTCGGAGTTACACGGCTGCGTGCACTGTTTGATGGCGTTAAGGTCACCGATTTCGCTTCGCAGGATATAATTTCACGCCTTGAAGGACGCGGCAACCTGCTCGAATTTATCGCAGAGACGGACGGCACACCACTCGGTACGGCACTTCGCGAATATGCACTTTCCGATGCGGACATCACCTCTCGTCTTGACAGATTGTCCACGCCGTTATGTGACGACAACGAATATCTGAGCGATGAAACCTGTCAAAAGCTCACGGGCGGAAACCTTGCGCTCACACAGTCACGCCTTGAAGCATACGTGCTTTGTCATTTTTCATATTTCCTTAAATACATAATAAAGCTTGATGAAAACAAACCGGCAAAATTCTCCGCTTCGGACATCGGAACCTTCGTTCATCACATTCTCGAAGCCTTTGTTTCGCGTGCCGAAAAAGCCGGAACTTTAGCCGATATTACGGACGACGAAATTGAAGATATGGTTGAGGAGATCGTCACCGATTATATGCAGACGATCTGCCGTATCGCACCCGATTTCTCCGGAAGCAGACTTGCCCATTTATTTGCAAAATCAAAAAAATCGTCACGCATCCTCTGCTCAAATTTAGCGAACGAGTTCAGACAAAGCCGTTTCAGACCTGCGTTTTTTGAGCTTCCGATAAAGTTCCCGTCACCGGACGAAAAAACTGTTGAACCGCTCTCGGTAAAGTTAAACGACGGCACATATGCTTATCTTTACGGTATCGCCGACCGCGTTGACATCATGGAGCACGAGGACAAATGCTACGTCCGCGTCGTTGATTATAAAACGGGTTCGAAAAACTTCTCACTTGAGGATGTTTCAATGGGACTCAATATGCAGATGCTTCTCTATCTTTTCTCCATCTGGAAAAACGGCGGCAACCCTAAAAGTGCGCTTGCACTCGCCGAGAACAGCGAAATAATCCCTGCCGGTATCCTCTATTTCTCCGCAGGCGTACCGACACTGACACTCGATGCCGAAGCATCCCCCGATGAGGTTGAACAAATGGTTTCAAGTAGCCTATCGCGTAACGGACTCCTGCTCGACGACAAGGATATCCTCGAAGCCATGGAAGCCGATTTCACGGGACATTATATTCCGATAAAATTGAAGGCGGACGGTGATTTTACGGCGGCTTCCACCAGGTCATTGACAAGTCTCGAAGGCTTTAAAACACTGCTTTCATCAATCGAAGATACAATAAAAAGCATCGGAACCGAAATAAAACGCGGCAACGCCTGTGCAAAGCCGATACAAAACAAAAAGCACAACGCCTGCCAATACTGCGAAATGCGTCCCGTTTGCAGAAAACCCGTCAAGAAAGGAGGAAGATGATATGGCACACAATTGGACACCGGCACAGCTTTCGGCAATCACGACTCACGGCAGAGATCTGCTCATATCGGCAGGTGCAGGCTCGGGAAAGACCGCCGTTTTAACCGAGCGTATCATTCGCCGTCTGACCGATGAGGAGAATCCTGCAGAGATAACACGTATGCTGATCGTTACATTCACGAAAGCCGCCGCAGGAGAATTAAAGGAACGCATTTCCGCCGCACTTTCCGAGGCGTTGGCGAAGCAACCGAAAAACCGTCGTCTTGCCCGTCAGCTTCTCGCCCTTGACCGCGCAAAGATATGTACGATCCACAGCTTTTGTCTTGATCTTCTTCGCGAGGGAATCGGTGATGACGAGCTGCCGACGGATTTCAGGATCGCTGATGAAGCTGAGATAAAGCTGCTTCGAAAAAACATAATGAACGATCTTATCGATGACTATTATTCTGTCGGCGTGAGCGATTATCCCATTGATAATTTCGATGATTTCGCTGATATATTCGTCGGAACCAAAAGCGATGACACTCTCGCAGATATCTTCCTCGGCATTGAAAACAAGCTCTCAAGCTTCACCGAATATATAGATTTCATCAAAAATTTCGCAAACGACCTTGAATCGGACAAGCGTGACTTCGCAAAGACCGAATGCGGCAGTGAGATCCTCGATATTATAAAAGGAAAATTTACATCCTACCGAAAGATCTTCGCCGAGCTTTTATCGGAGATCGCTGACAGTGAAAAGCTGACAAAGGCATATTTCCCTGCATTTTCCGGGGATATCGATTTTATCGACCGCGCACTTGCCGCTTGTGAACAGTATAATTACAGCGAAATTTCAAAGGTTTTCAGGGCATTCACACCGGAAAACCTCGGCCGCGTAAGTAAAAGTGAGCTGACGAGCAGTATTGAAAACGCAAAGAGTGTACGTAATGATTTCAAGGATGACTGTAAGAAGCTGACCGCAAAATTTTTCTCACTCACAGACGAACAGCTTCAAAAGAACCGCCTCGGCACGGCATACACACTTAACAAGCTCTACACCCTGCTCCTTGCGTTTGGTTCACGCTTCACCGAGGAAAAACGCCGTCGCTTACTTGTGGACTTCGGTGACCTTGAGCGACTCACATACAGTGCACTCGTTGAAAACGGCACTCCAACCGCTGCTGCAAAAAACGTTTCCGAAGCCTTTGACGAGATATACATCGACGAATATCAGGACGTAAACGCCGTACAGGATGCGATTTTCGCCGCAGTGTCAAAGGGCAATAACC
>JAFTTS010000031.1 GCA_017466685.1 Clostridia bacterium | reverse complement strand
TTATCGGAAATTACGGTGTTGTTTCCCATGAATGTGAAAGTAAGGGAGTCGCTCCCGCGGCTTATATCGTCAGAGACTTATGTCAAGAGCCTTCCAATTTCAGATGTGAAGGTGCTCTTGGCGTTTTTTTGAATGAAAATAAGGTTGTCGGAATCGAGGGTATCGACACACGTAAATTAACACGTGTACTCCGCGATAACGGCTCGATGATGGCAAAGATAACTTACGCTATGCCCGAAAATGTTGACACTGTGGTAGCCGAAATAAAGTCCTTTACCGCACCGAACGCGCTTGAAGCTGTAACCTGCAGTGAAGTGACAACAGTAACACCCGAAAACGCTTCTCACAAGGTCGTGCTCTGGGATTTCGGCGCAGTTGATTCTATTGAGGGTGCACTCACGGCACGCGGATGTGAGGTTATAACCGTTCCGGCAAGCACCAAAGCCGAGGATATCCTCAAATATAAGCCCGACGGCGTTGTTCTCTCAAACGGTCCCGATGATCCCATGAAGAATCCCGAGATCATCGCCGAGATAAAGAAGCTTGCAGATAAGAAAATGCCCATGCTCGGTATCTGTCTCGGTCACCTGATGCTCGCCGTATCACAGGGAGCAAAGAGCACAAAGCTTCCTCACGGTCACAGAGGCGGTATGCCCTCGATCAGACTTTCCGATAAGCGTGTGTTCATCACATCGCAGAACCAGGGCTATACACTCGACGAATCCACGCTTCCCGAGGGTATCAAGGTAAGCTATAAAAACGGTAACGACGGTACGGTTGAGGGCGTCACATACGAAAGCATTCCGGCGCTCGGCGTACAGTTCCGTCCCGGCTCCGTTGGCGGACCGAACAAAACAGATTTTATTTACGACGAATTCATCGGCATGATGAAATAAGCAGAAAGGGGAACAGAATATGCCATTAAGAAGTGATATCAAAAAAGTAATGGTCATCGGCTCAGGTCCTATCGTCATCGGTCAGGCAGCCGAATTTGACTACGCAGGCACACAGGCTTGCCGTGCACTCAAGGAGGACGGTCTTGAGGTCGTTCTCGTCAATTCCAACCCTGCAACCATCATGACCGATAACGCTATGGCAGACGAGGTTTATATCGAGCCTCTGACTCTGCCCGTAATCAAACGTATCATCGAAAAGGAGCGCCCCGACAGCCTGCTCTCAACCCTCGGCGGTCAGACAGGTCTTACCCTTTCCATGCAGCTTGCAAAGGAAGGCTTCCTCGATAAGATGGGCGTAAAACTCCTCGGCGCACGTCCCGACACCATCGACAAGGCAGAGGACCGTCAGATGTTCAAGGACACCATGATGAAGATCGGTCAGCCTTGTATTCCCTCTTTAGTTGTAAACGATCTTCATGCGGCACTTGAATTTGCACACGCAAACGGTTATCCGCTTATCATCCGTCCTGCATTCACGCTCGGCGGCACAGGCGGCGGTATCGCTTATAACGAGGATGAATTTATCGAGATCACAAACGGCGGTCTTAATGCTTCGCCTATCCACCAGGTACTCGTTGAAAAATGCGTATCCGGCTGGAAAGAGATCGAATTTGAGGTTATGCGCGACAGTGCAGGCAACGTTATCACCATCTGTTCGATGGAAAACGTGGACCCTGTCGGCGTACACACCGGTGACTCGGTCGTTGTTGCTCCGGCTCTTACACTTTCCGATGACGAATATCAGATGCTCCGTTCGGCGGCTCTTGACATCATCGATGAACTCCAGATCGAAGGCGGTTGTAACTGTCAGTTCGCGCTCCATCCCGAAAGCAAGGAGTATGCGGTTATCGAGGTTAATCCCCGTGTATCGCGTTCGTCCGCACTCGCATCCAAGGCGACAGGTTACCCGATCGCAAAGGTTGCCGCAAAGATCGCTATCGGTTATACTCTCCCCGAAATTCTCAACGCCGTAACCGGTACGACCTATGCTTGCTTTGAGCCGACTATCGACTATGTTGTCGTAAAGTTCCCGAAGTGGCCGTTTGATAAGTTCGTTTATGCAAAGCGTACACTCGGCACACAGATGAAGGCGACCGGTGAGGTCATGGCGATCGGCACATCGTTTGAGCAGGCTATCATGAAGGCTGTACGCGGTGTCGAGATCGGCATGAATAACCTCTCGCATAAGAAGTACCGTGAGCTCTCCGACGAGGATGTTGCATCGAGACTTCACAATATCGACGACGAGCGTCTGTTCATCGTATACGAGGCACTTCGCCGCGGAACGAGCGTTGACGAGATCCACGAGATCACCATGATCGACGAATGGTTCCTCTGCCGTCTTAATAACCTCATCAAGATGGAACGCCGTCTTGCTTCCGAAGCTATCACAAACGAGCTTTACCATGACGCAAAGACACTCGGCTTCCCGGATAAGCTTATCGAGGAGCTTTCGGGCAAGGCACTTCCCGAGGGTATGCACAAGCGTGCGGTTTATAAGGTCGTTGACACCTGCGCGGCTGAGTTCTCCGCTAACACACCTTACTTCTATTCGACATACGACGACGAAAACGAAGCGGCTGAGTTCATCGAGAAGCGTAAAGATCCTAACAAAAAGACAGTTATCGTATTCGGTTCAGGTCCTATCCGCATCGGTCAGGGTATCGAGTTCGACTATGCGTCGGTACACTGCGTATGGTCGCTGAAGCAGGCAGGCTATGACGTTGTAATCGTTAATAATAACCCCGAAACCGTTTCCACCGACTTTGACACAGCCGACAGACTCTACTTCGAGCCGCTTACTCCCGAGGATGTCATGAACATCATCGAAACCGAGAAGCCTTACGGTGTCGTTGTCGCATTCGGCGGACAGACGGCTATCAAGCTCACAAAGTATATGTATGAGCATGGCGTAAACATTCTCGGTACTTCCGCAGATTCAATCGACGCGGCAGAGGACAGAGAGCGTTTCGACGCACTTCTCGAAGCAAACAACGTTGCACGTCCCGAGGGCTTCACCGTTATGACCACAGAAGAAGCACTCACCGTTGCGGCAAAGATCGGTTATCCCGTACTCATGCGTCCCTCATACGTACTCGGCGGTCAGAATATGATCATCGCGTTCACAGAGGACGACATCAAGGAGTACATGAAGATAATCCTCGCAAACAACATCGAAAATCCCGTCCTCATCGATAAGTACCTCATGGGTATCGAGCTTGAGGTTGACGCCATCTGCGACGGTGACGATATCCTCATCCCGGGTATCATGGAGCACGTTGAGCGTACAGGTATTCACTCGGGCGACTCGATCGCGGTTTATCCTGCATGGAACATCACCGATAAGCTTCGTGAGGAGATAATCGAGGTTACAAAGAACCTTTCCACATCCCTCAAGATCATGGGACTTGTCAACATTCAGTACCTTATAAACAAGGCAGACAACCGTCTCTACGTCATCGAGGTAAACCCGCGTTCGTCACGTACCATTCCGTATATCAGTAAGGTTACGGGCGTGCCGATGGTTGACCTTGCAACACGCTGTATGCTCGGTGAAAAGCTCGCCGATATGGGCTACGGTACGGGACTTTATAAGACATCACCGTACGTTGCGGTCAAGGTTCCCGTGTTCTCGTTTGAAAAGCTGATGAACGTTGATAATCACCTCGGTCCGGAAATGAAATCGACAGGTGAGGTCTTAGGACTTGCATCCACACGCGAGGAAGCACTCTTTAAGGGACTTGTCGGCGCAGGATATAAGCTCAAGAAGCAAGGCGGCATCTTCATAACCGTCCGCGACTCCGATAAATCCGAAATCGGCGAAACCGCAAAACGCTTCTACGACCTCGGCTTCGAGCTTTACGCAACACGCGGTACAGCGAAGATCATCGAGGATTACGGCATGAAGGTCAAGGTTGTTGACAAGATTCACGAGGGCGAGAATAATACTCTCAAGCTCATCGAATCGGGACGTATCGACTACGTTATCTCCACCTCGGCAAAGGGACGTATCCCGACACGTGACAGCGTTAAGATCCGCCGCAAGACCGTTGAGCGTGCAATTCCCTGTCTGACTTCAATTGACACGGCAAACGCAGTTGCAGATTGCTTAAAGAGCCGTTATTCACAGAGCTGCACAGAGCTTGTTGACATCAACGATATGAGAAGCGAAAAGGCGACACTTGAATTCACCAAGATGGAAGCCTGCGGAAACGACTATATCTACTTCAACTGCTTCAATCAGAAGATCGATAACCCCGAGGGACTCAGTATTCGTCTTGCCGACCGTCACTTCGGTATCGGCGGCGACGGCGTTGTACTGATGTATCCGTCCGAGATCGCTGACGTTAAGATGCGTATGTTCAACCTTGACGGTACAGAGGGCAAGATGTGCGGAAACGCGGCTCGCTGCATCGCGAAGTTCATGGTTGACAACAAGATGGTTAATAAGGATACCGTCGCAATCGAAACCCTCAGCGGCGTACGCAACACATGGGTTGAAAAGGTAAACGGCGAGGTCAGCACCGTGACGGTTGACATGGGTAAGGCAGAGCTCAATCCGTCGCTCATTCCCGTTAAGCTGGCACTTCGCAACGTCATCGGCGTACCGACACAGGTTGCAGGCGACCGTTACCGTATAACCTGCGTTTCGATGGGCAATCCCCACTGCGTAGTATTCAACGATGAATTTGATGAAGCGCTCGACAATCTCAACCTCGAGGAGCTTGGACCGAAGTTCGAAAACGATCAGCTCTTCCCCGAGAGAGTCAACACCGAGTTCGTCAAGGTTCTCAACAGCACAACGATCAAGATGCGTGTATGGGAACGTGGTTCGGGCGAGACATTTGCCTGCGGAAGCGGTGCGTGTGCGGCGGTAGTTGCGGCAGTTGAAAACGGTTACTGCCCGAAGAATACCGACATCACTGTAAAGCTTCGCGGCGGCGATCTCAAGATTCGTTACACCGACGAAACAGTTTATCTCTCCGGAGACGCCTCCAAGGTTTACGAGGGTAAGGTCGTACTTTAATATATCCACACAAAAATAGGCTTCCACTGACACACAAAATCGGTGGAAGCTTTTTGTATTCGGTTGGCATAACAAAAGGCCGTACCCGTTAAAGTACAGCCCGTGAGTTAATATTTACTGGAATCAACCGTAATACTTCGGCTCGATTACGATTTCACCAGCTTCGTTGATGTAGCCGATTTTGCCGTCGTGTATCACCATAGCAAAGCCATCATAGAAACTATCGGCATAGTGAAACTGCGTCTCAATTACCGTTTCGCCGTTTTCGTTGATATAGCCAAACTTGCCGTCAAGTCTCACCAATGCCAAGCCATTGTCAGCGAAATCGTACGCCTCATCAAACTGTGGCTCGATTGCCGTTTCGCCGTTTTCGTTGATATAGCCAAACTTGCCGTCAAGTCTCACCAATGCCAAGCCATTGTCAGCGAAATCGTACGCCTCGTCAAACTGCGGCTCAATTACGGTTTCGCCGTTTTCATTGATATAGCCCGACCTGCTATCACGTTCCACCCGTGCCAAGCCGTTGTGGGTAAAAATACAAGCATTGTCAAATTGTGGCTCGATTACAACTTCGCCTTTCTCATTGATATAGCCGTGTTTGCCGTCATGCTTCACCACTGCCAAACCATTGTCGGCAAAAGGGGAAACACCGCTAACCTTCGGGTCGATTACAATTTCGCCATTTTCGTTGATATATCCCCCTTTGCCGTTAATATTCACCAGTGCCATTCCGTTCGCGGTGAAGTCCCAAGCATAGAGAAACTGCGGCTCGATTGCAATTTCGCCGGTTTCGCTGATATAGCCATATTCACCGTTGAGATTCACATATGCCAAGTCGTTATCGGTGAAATTTCCACATAAGTCAAACTGTGGCTCAATCACAATTTCGCCGTTTTTGTTAATATAGCCCCATTTGCCGTCACGCTTCACCCGTGCCAAGCCATTATCGCAGAATTTCACGGCATTATCAAACTGCGGCTCAATAACGACTTCGCCATCGAGGTTTACATATCCCCACTTGCCGTCCTCGCTTATAACGGGGAACAGCAGACTTTCGTCATATTCCTGGCTGTCGTTATCCTCCACGGTTTCAGAATCGTCCGCGCTGACTGTTGTTTCATCTGCAACCGTCGTATCATCTACAACTGTAGTATCACCCTCAACATCACCGCCACCGGACTTCTGTGAACCACATCCGGATGCAAGCATAGCAACGATCAGCATAGTGCCGAAAATCGATAATAGCTTTTTCATTTGAGACAATCTCCTTTGTGTCAATTTTTATCTCGCCTTAGTTGCAATCTCCGTAACTGCCTTTGCGAGGAACTCGTCTGCCGCCATTGCACCCATGTCGCCGTCCTTGCGCGAACGCACCGCAACTGTGCCGTCGGCAACCTCGTTTGCGCCGATAACAGCATATACGGGATCTTCTCGAGCTGTGCCGAGCGGATCTTGTAACCGATCTTCTCGTTGCGCTCATCGAGGAACGTGCGAATACCTGCCGCTTCAAGCTTTGCGTTGAGTGCTTCTGCGTACTCATGCTGCTCGAAACCTATCGGCAGAATCGCAACCTGCGTCGGAGCAAGCCACATCGGGAACGCACCTGCATACTTTTCGATAAGCAGTGCAAGTGTACGCTCGTAACATCCGACAGAGGTTCTGTGAATGATGTACGGACGACGCTTCTGACCGTCAACGTCGATATATTCCATACCGAATCTCTCCGCAAGAAGCTGGTCGATCTGAATTGTGATGAGAGTATCCTCCTTGCCGTGCACGTTCTTTATCTGAATGTCGAGCTTCGGACCGTAGAACGCCGCTTCACCGATACCGATCGAATACTCAATACCGATGTTATCAAGGATCTTCTTCATAGCATTCTGAGCCTCTGCCCACTGCTCGTCTGTACCCTCATATTTGTCGCGGTTGTTAGGATCCCACTGCGAGAAGCGATAGGAAACATCCTCGCCAAGACCGATTGTGTCGAGCATATATTTTGCAAGCTCAACGCAACCCTTGAATTCTTCCTCGAGCTGTTCGGGACGGAGAATGAGATGTCCCTCGGAGATCGTGAACTGACGTACTCTGATAAGACCGTGCATTTCGCCGCTGTCCTCGTTACGGAAGAGCGTTGACGTTTCTCCAAGTCGCATCGGGAGGTCACGGTAAGAACGCTGACGGTTTAAGAACACCTGATACTGGAACGGGCAGGTCATCGGACGGAGCGCGAACACTTCCTTATCCTTTTCCTCGTCGCCGAGAACGAACATACCCTCTTTATAATGTCCCCAGTGTCCCGAGATCTTGTAAAGGTCGGACTTTGCCATAAGGGGAGTCTTTGTTAAGAGATAACCACGTCTCTGCTCCTCGTCCTCAACCCATCTCTGGAGAAGCTGGATGATACGCGCACCCTTGGGAAGAAGGATCGGAAGTCCCTGACCGATACTGTCAACAGTGGTGAACAACTCAAGCTCACGTCCAAGCTTATTGTGGTCGCGCTTCTTTGCTTCCTCAACCGCCTCAAGATGTGCTTTGAGTAAATCCTTTGCCGGGAATGCAACACCGTAAATACGCTGAAGCTGCTTGTTTGCCTGATCGCCCTTCCAATATGCACCTGTACACTGAATGAGCTTTAATGCCTTAACAGCACCCGTCGAGAAAATGTGCGGACCTGCGCAAAGGTCTGTGAACTCACCCTGCTTATAGAACGAAATTTCCTCGTCATCGGGAAGCTCCTCGATAAGCTGTACCTTGTAAGGCTCGTCCTTTTCGGTCATAAGCTTGATTGCCTCGTCGCGAGGAAGTGTGAAACGCTCGATAAGAAGATTTTCCTTAACGATCTTCTGCATTTCAGCCTCGATATTGGCGAGTATTTCGGGAGTGAACGCAACCTCGCTGTCGATATCATAATAGAAACCGTTTTCAATAGCGGGACCGATGGTCAGCTTTGCCGCAGGATAGAGACGCTTCACTGCCTGCGCTAAAATGTGTGACGCAGTGTGCCAGAAAACGTGCTTGCCGTCAGCATCGTCGAACGTGAGGATCTTAACGTCAGCATCCTCGGTGAGCTCGTACGAAAGCGCAACAGTACTGCCGTTAACGCTTGCCGCAAGGGATGAACGGTCAGTAAGATTCTGTGCCTTTGCAGCCTCGTAAACCGTGATGGGAGCATCAAAGCTGATGGGCTCGCCACCGTTAAACTTGATCTTGAACATAAAAAATACCATTCCTTTCGTTGCCCGGGGAAAACAAAAACACCCCAAGGCATAATAATAAAAATTACACCTTCGGGGTGAGATAAATCCCACGGTTCCACCCGATTTTTTCACTCTTATTCGCGGCATACACCGAGATGCCCGTATAACGGAGGCGTCCGTCGCACCATTTCCTGTGCGAAGCCATCATGAACGGCGGTTAAAATGTCGTAAATCCGCGATAGGACTCTCACAGCATAAAGTCCCTCTCTGAAATCGAAAAAATACGCAGGTCCGTTCAGCCTTTACATCATTATACACCCATCCGAGCGTTTTGTCAAGCGATTTTTTCAAATTTACATCCGCCGTACACCGCGCCAAAATTAAACTTTTTTAAAACTTATCGCGCCATGCCTTGAAAATCGGCTGAAATTATATTATACTTAAATATATATAAATCGGACGAAAGGAGTTGCCGGCAATGCAGGACACCGAGCTTAAAGCGGTTGTGGCAAAAAACATCACAGCCCTCAGAACCAAAAACAAAATGACGCAGCTTGAGCTTGGCACGGCTCTTTCCTATTCCGATAAAGCAGTTTCAAAATGGGAACGTGCCGAGGGAATACCGGATGCGTATGTGCTTCTCAAAATGTCCGAGATATTCGGCTGCAGCGTTGACTACCTTCTTCATGAGCACAGTGAAAAGGAAACGCTTCCAAAGCAAAAGAAGCGCGTCAACCACGTGGTCATATCCTTGATCTCGCTTCTCGGAGTGTGGACAGCGGCACTGTTATCATTTATAATAATGCACCTTGCCGGATTTACATATCCGCTCATCTTCGCATACGCCCTCGTCGTTTCAACGATACTTTTAACGGTATTCAATTCACTCTGGGGAAAACGTGCATGGGAATTTGTCATAATCTCCGCGCTCGTCTGGAGCATATTCTTAATGATATATCTCATTTTCCTGCATGAGGGCAAAAATTATTGGCAGCTTTTACTGCTCGGAATCCCGAGTCAGCTCATAATTCTGCTTTGTTTTTACGTTATACGCGGCGGACGTCACTTGTCATCAAAAAAGTGAAAAAAGTCAGCTGTGATCGGCGACTCTACTGAGCGTGGAGTCGTTTTTTCTTTCGGTAGAGTGAATATTTTCGTATGTAGAGTCAAAAATCAAAGCGTAGGTTGATTATCTGCGCAGAGACGGTTATAATGATAATCAGAAAACGTCACACTTCCCGGAGGAAAACAAATGAAAAAGGTTATTGCAAAAATTTTACGTATACTGACAATTCCGCCGCTGCTCGTCACAGCACTGCTCTCGGTTATATATTTCACCCGTGACACCACATTCAGAGGACTAAATGATTACCTGGCGGCTGTAATCTGCCTTGCCGTCATACCTGCACTCGCATATCCGCTTCAACCGATCATCCCCGGCTTCAAGGGAAAGGGACGTGACGGTCAACGTGAGCTTGCGTTTGTGATGAGCACGATCGGCTATATCGTCGGCTTTGCTTATGCATTTATAAGTAATGCACCAAATGAGTTCAAATTTATCATCGCCGCATATCTTCTCTCGGTAATACTGCTGCTGATATTCAATAAAATCTTTCACCTGAAAGCAAGCGGACACGCCTGCGGTGTACTCGGACCTTTACTTTTCGCAGTCTACTTTCTCGGCCCGATATGGGTGATACCCTGCAGTATCGTTGCAGCCTGTGTTGCGTGGTCGTCGGTTGCATTGTCACGTCACACGCCGAAGGATCTTTGTCTTGGCGGCGTCTGTGCCCTGACCGCATTTATCACAATGGGCATCGGCATTTTATAAAGACATAACAAAAGGAGCAGTTCGCATCAAACAAACGGAACTGCTCTTTTTTCTTATTTCGGCAAACCGCAGTTTAAACTTCACCTTGTCGCTAAAGAAACAATGAAGCCACTGAGCCGCCGATGCAACTGGCGGCGGACGAACAGTCACCGCTAACAAAGCGAATCCGGAGCCGCAGGCGGAGTTGAGCGCAAATCGAGCGCAAGCCAAGGAGGGCGGGAGGAGCTCGAGGGGGGTAGGGACCTGCGGCTTGAGCTGGTCCCTGTTTCCCTCGAACTTACGCAAAGTTCGAAGCGCAATACAAAGAGATTTAATGTATCTTTGTATTTTCGAGGATAAAAGTTGCTTTTGCGCCCAAAAGACGAAAGAAAGCAATTTCCCGAAGTGCGCTGCTTCGAGCATCGTATCATTCGAGAGGGACGACAACCAACGCTGGCGCGAAGGTTTTCTTCCCTCTCGAGCTCTCCCTCTTTCCTTTGCC
>JAFTTS010000030.1 GCA_017466685.1 Clostridia bacterium | reverse complement strand
TTCTTTTTTTATTTCTAGCCTCTATTCCTTTTGAGGACATTACTAATACTAATATCATTAATATTGATATTATAAAAGTAATTAAAAAGATATTAAAATTAAGAGTTAAAAAATAAATATATATGATAATAAATTCAATTACTTGAAATATTCTAGTAATTATATTACAAAAAAATGTACATATAATATCTACATCATTATTAATTACGTTTGTATATCCTCCTAAAGTTAATTTATTTATTTTTTCTTCACTTAATCTCTTATTATATTCTATATATAAACTATTATATAAAAGATAACAACTCTTTTTATTAAAAAAAGACCATACATAATAAAAAATAGTTAAAAAAACAATAACCACTATTAAATAATAACATTTATTAAATAACGCATGCGATAAATTATTAATAATCTTACTCCAAAATATTGGAATTATTAATGCAAGTCCTTGTATAAATAATGATGTTAATATTTTAACCATATATGCAAATATTTTAACCAAACATTTGGAGGACATAAAAATGAAATGGACAGGCTTAAATGAGCTGCGCGAAAAATACCTTTCCTTCTTTGAATCAAAGGATCACCTTCGCCTTCCCAGCTTCTCTCTTGTACCGAATAACGACAAATCACTTCTCTTAATAAACTCGGGCATGGCGCCGATGAAGAAGTTCTTCACGGGTGAGGTTGAGCCTCCTCGCCGCAGAGTTACCACCTGCCAGAAGTGTATCAGAACACCCGACCTTGAGCGTGTTGGTAAAACCGCACGTCACGGTACTTATTTTGAAATGCTCGGAAACTTCTCGTTCGGCGATTATTTCAAGCACGAAGCAATCGCATGGGCATGGGAGTTTCTCACCGTTACACTCGAAATCCCGGGCGAGCTTCTCTGGCCGTCGATTTACGAGAACGACGACGAAGCATACGACATCTGGGTTAACGAAATCGGCGTAAATCCCGCACACGTTGTACGTCTCGGTAAGGCAGATAACTTCTGGGAGCACGGCTCAGGCCCCTGCGGTCCTTGCTCGGAGATCTACTTTGACCGCGGTGAAAAGTACGGTTGTGGTTCTCCCGATTGTAAGCCCGGCTGTGACTGTGACCGTTACATGGAGATTTGGAACAATGTATTCTCACAGTTCAATAACGACGGCAACGGCAACTATACCGAGCTTGCTCAGAAGAATATCGACACAGGTATGGGACTTGAGCGTCTTGCCTGCGTAATGCAGGGCGTTGACAATCTTTTCGAGGTTGACACCGTAAGAAGCGTTCTCGATACAGTTTGCAAAATTGCCGATAAGACCTACGGAAACGGCGGCGACACCGATGTTTCAATCCGCGTTGTTACCGACCACATCCGCTCGGCTACATTCATGATCTCCGACGGAGTTATCCCCTCAAACGAGGGACGCGGATATGTTCTGCGCCGTATACTTCGCCGTGCTGCACGTCATGGTAAGCTGCTTGGTATAAACCGTCCCTTCTTAACGGAGCTTTGCGAGGTGGTTGTGGACACCAACAAAGCAGGCTATCCCGAGCTTGTCGAAAAGCATGACTACATTATCAAGGTTATTGCAATGGAAGAAGAACGCTTCGATGCAACAATCGACGCAGGTCTCTCCATCCTTTCAAATCTCATCCGCCGTGCACTGACAGACGGTGTTGACACAATTTCAGGCGATGAAGTATTCAAGCTTTACGACACATTCGGCTTCCCGATCGACCTTACCCGTGAGATCGCGGCTGAACAAAACCTCAAGATCGACGAGGAAACCTTCACCGAGCTCATGAACGCACAGAAGAATCGTGCAAGAAATGCTCGTGCAAACATCAACGGCTGGAACGACACAAGTAAGACTCTCCTTGCCGAGCTTGCAAAGACCGAGTTTACCGGCTACAGTGAAACCACCACAGAGGGCGCAAAGGTTCTCGCAATCATCGTTGACGACGCTCCCGTTGACCGCGTGACCGAGGGCGACTTCACACTCATCCTTGACAAGACTCCCTTCTATGGCGAAGGCGGCGGTCAGGTTGGCGACTGCGGAACAATCTATGATCATGACACAATGATCTCTGTCACCGATACAAAGAAATCCGACGGCGTTTACATCCATCTCTGCACCATCGTTAACGGCGACGTTAAGGTGGGCGACACAGTTCGCGCAGAGGTTGATGCGGCTAACCGTTCGGCAATCATGCGTAACCACTCTGCGGCACATTTACTCCAGGCGGCACTCCGTCAGGTGCTCGGCTCACACGTTGAGCAGGCAGGCTCGTATGTTGATTCCACCAGATGCCGTTTCGACTTTACTCACTTTGCGGCTCTCACTCCCGAGGAAATTAATAAGGTTGAAGGACTTGTTAACGCACACATTCTTCTCGGCGAGGATATCGTCACCAAGGAAACCGACATCGAAACCGCACGCAAGGAAGGCGCAATGGCACTCTTCGGCGAAAAGTACGGTGACGTTGTCCGCATGGTAAAGATGGGTACATTCTCCACCGAGCTCTGCGGCGGTACACATCTTGATAATACAGCAAAGGTCGGTCTTTTTAAGATCGTTTCCGAGTCCTCCGTTGCGGCAGGTGTACGCCGTGTTGAAGCGATCACAGGTCTCGGCGTTCTCGCGTTCATCAAGGAGCAGGAGAAGATGATCGCCGATACAGCTCACGAAATGAAGACCAATCCTGCAGAGATCGTTAAGCGTGCAACCCAGCTTACAGAAGAGCTCAAGGCGGCAAAGCACGAGATCGAAGCACTCAACAATAAGATCGCGGCTTCCAAGACTGCCGATATCATGAATAATGCAGTCAAGGTCGGAAGCGTTACCGTTATCGCGGCAACCACCGAGGGCATGGCTCCCGATGCGGCACGTCAGGTAATCGACGACCTCAAGGCAAAGGACGACTCGATCGTTGCTCTGCTCACAACCAATATCGACGGCAAGCTGAACCTCGTCTGCGGATGCGGTAAATCGGCTGTTGCGGCAGGTGCAATGGCAGGTAAGATCGTCGGTGCAGCGGCAGCTATCGCAGGTGGTAAAGGCGGCGGACGTCCCGATAACGCTATGGCAGGTGCGACCGATGTATCGAAGCTTGCAGATGCGGTTGCGGCTGTTCCCGGAATCGTTGAGGGTATGCTTAAATAAATTCAAGTAAATAAAAATTCACTCCCGAAGATTTAATGTCTCCGGGAGTTTTTCTATATATCGTATTTCCTTACAACACGTGACAGCCTGTTCACCATCGGCATACCGACCACCGCTAAAAATACAGTCGTCGCAATCGCTCGAACCGCGTCAATCGGAAGTCCGCTTGCAAAATATGTGAGAGCTAATTCAAATGTCGGCTCGTCAACCCACAAAAGCATTGACGCCGGGTTCATGATACCGCCGTAAATAACAATTGAAGCGAAGATTCCGTAAAGGCAGAGTGTGATTCTTGACGGCTTCACAAAGCGGAATATCACGCCTGCAAAAAATCCGACGAAGCCGAGCGCCACCATCTGCCACGGTGTCCAAGGACCGTGACCGAAGATGAGGTTTGAAGCAAGCATCGTCAGGGCACCGACCGTGAAGCCTTTCCCTGCACCGAGTGCGGCACCTGCGGCTATCGTTATCGCAATAACCGGCTTACATTCGGGAACCATGAAAAACACCGCTCGTCCTGCGACACCTATCGCACAAAGTGACGCTATCACCGCAAGCTCTCTCGTACGCGGACGTTTTCCCTCAAGCATGATAACAAAGCCTGCAAGTATCTCGAAAAGGACAAGAAGCGATGTTATATAGTATCGACGGTTACCGAAATATCTGCCGCCGAAATATACAGTCAGAGGAATCATAATTATCATAAATATAGCCGCGATAACGGAAAACGGTGTGATTCGTCTTTTTTGCGGCTTGACACTGCTCTCGTCGCTCAGGGCACGTGACACTTTTTTCTTTTCGGGAGCAAGCACCGGCTCACTCGCACCAAACCTTGCAACAACCTCACGTACCGTCGCACACGGTAATATTCCTCTTGTGATGCGTGCCGCCGCTGTTGTATAATAATTGGTTGAATTAAAGAACTCGCTTGGCGTTGACTGCGAAACGATCACTCCGCCGAAAAACATCGCACATCTATCCGACACCTCGGCGCAAAATTCCGCGTCATGGCTGACCATTATCACCGATTTGCCGTCCTCTGTAAGCTTTCCGAGAATTTCGGCAAAATGGACCTTGAACGCTTCGTCCATACCCTTTGTCGGCTCGTCAACAAGTAAAATATCAGGATTTGACAAGAGTACCTTTGCAAGCGCAAGACGCTGTTTTTCGCCGCCGGAAAGGTCAAACGGATGAAAATCAAGTAATGTCTCGATCTGACACAGCTTTGCGGTTTCGAGATAGTCTGACGAGATTTCAGCAAGCTCATCGCGCACGGTATTTTTCGAAAACAGCACCGTGACATCCTGCGGCATAAGCACGCATTTTCCCTTAACATCGATCTCACCCGACTGTGGCGTATATATGCCCGAAAGGAGAGATAGCAGCGTACTTTTTCCGCTTCCGTTGCCGCCGAGGATGGATAATATCTCGCCACGCCCAAGGTGCATTGATAAGCCATTTACCACATCGAACTCTGCAGACTCATAACGGTAATGAAGCTCATGAGCCGAAAGCACTGTTTCACCGTCACAAATCGGTTTTATTTGAGGCTCTGACGGCGTGTGAGCTTTTAGGTATTCACCGAGAAATTCGCGTCCGTCACGAACTGTGATCGGTATTTCCCCATCCGTTTCGTGAAGAACGTTCCAGATTCGCGAGGCAGCAGGCATAAAGCCGTACATTTCACGTGGCAAAACCCGACCAAGCTCACTCGGCGCTGCATCGGCGATTATCTTCCCTTCTGACATAACAATCACACGGTCAGACAGCGGAAATGCTTCTTCAAGCCGATGCTCACTCAAAATCACCGTGATTCCAAGCTCTCGGTTCAACCGTCCGAGTGCGGCAATATACTGTGCGGCGGCTATCGGATCAAGCTGTGAGGTCGGCTCGTCAAGTATCAGTATTTCCGGGCGCATCGCCATGACCGACGCTAAATTGACAAGCTGCTTTTGTCCGCCCGAAAGCTGGGTGACGTCCGAATCAAATTTATCGGCTATACCGAAGTATTCCGCAGTTTCGGCAACTCTTGCGCGTATTTCACTCGTCGGAAGTCCGAGACTTTCAAGCCCGAACGCAAGCTCATGCCAGACCTTATCAGTCACAAACTGCTCCTCGGGCGACTGCATCACAAAACCGATGCGCTCGCATTCCTCACGCTGGGTAAGCGAGGTAATATCTTTTCCGTCATAGATTACAGTACCGTTTCTGTTTCCGTGAGGTGTCAGCGACGGTTTGAGATGGCGCAGGAGCGTTGTTTTTCCGCATCCGCTCGCACCGCATACGGTTACAAATTCACCGCGGTTAACGGTCAGATTAATCCCATCCAAAGCGTACACATCGCGTTCATGATAGGCAAAACGGAGGTTTTCAATTTTTAATTTTTCCATGACGTACCTCCATTAAAAGCGGAAATGAACACAAAAATGCGTACACAATAAAACAGCTTACACCAAACGGCGTTACCTCGGAAAATTGAATTGTCGGATAAAAACGAAATTCAAGCGCACCATAAGCGATACCGCTGATAAAATATGCGCTCATTACAAGTATCGCGGTGAGTGCGTCCCTGTCACGATCCTCGAAGCGGTAACGTGTGAAGCTCGTTCTATTTGGCAGTCCCCAGCCGCGGCTTTTCATCGAATCGGCAACGTCGAGCGAATTTTCGAGTGCCCACGTCATCGAAGCAGATACAGCCGCCGCACCGTACTTGATTTTAGTGCGTTTGTTTTTCGGCGTACCAAGCAGCGTACACCTTGCCCGGTAAGCATCACCGATATGTGAAACAAATCTCGGCACAAAGCGCAGTATCATCGAAAGAATGATCG
This sequence comes from Clostridia bacterium, assembly GCA_017466685.1. Classification (GTDB taxonomy): domain Bacteria; phylum Bacillota; class Clostridia; order Oscillospirales; family CAG-272; genus Flemingiibacterium. Next base: position 13,903 of record JAFTTS010000030.1, on the reverse strand, counting down.
CAAGTGACGGTAAGATTCGTCCAATGAAATAATGAAGCTTGTCCACCGTAAATATCTTTGAAAAAACGACACACAACATCATCGCCGCACCGAGCATAACAGCCGCCGAAACGCCGTAAACGATGCTTTCAAGCGTCAGCGGATTTCCGGAGGGAAAATATGCTAAAATCGTCACGCCCTTATGCGAAAACAAGGGATTGACAATCGCCGTCACGATCATCATCGGCACAAGCAAGGTAAACAATCGTCCTTTACCGAGCCGACTCTGCATGACACACGCCGCAATAAGCGTGAAAAAGCTCGTCAGCGGATTCATATAAAAAACACTGATTCCGCCAACAGCGAGAAACCACGCAAGATTCACAAGCGGATGACAGTCCGAAAAGCGCATATTTTCACCTCCTTTATTTTAATTATTTTCTTACAGTAACGGCTTTGCGGCACGTGAAAGAATACCGTGCATATGTGCAATTGCAACACCGTAGTTTGTGATTGGCAGATCTGCACGTCCTGCAAGCGCAAAACGGTGTGCAAGCTCACGCCCATTCAGTGTACATCCGCCGCAGTGAATAACCAGCTTAAAGCCCGAAAGATCAGACGGAAATTCAGTTCCCGAAGTAAAGACAAACTCCGGCTCGACTCCCGTATGCTTGCGTATCCACATGGGAAGCTTGACCGTGCCGATGTCCTCACACTGACGGTGATGTGTACAACCCTCGGAAATGAGTATCTTATCGCCTGCCTTTATCGTGTCAAGAGCCGCCGCACCTTTGACAGCCTGCGCGAAATTACCTTTGTAACGTGCCATCAGCATCGAAAACGACGTCAGCGGCAGATTCTCGGGAACGAGCTTTGACACCATTCCGAAAACCTGCGAATCGGTAACGACCATCTTTGCCTTAACGCTTTTAAGTGCCGCCTCAAGCTCGGTTTCACGGCAGACAATCGGCATTGCACCTGCTTCGAGAAGATCACGTATAACCTGCTGTTGCGGAAGAATCAGTCTGCCCTTTGGTGCGGAAGCGTCGATCGGCGTCACAAGAATGACAACGTCACCGCGAGAAACAAGATCGCCTATCAAGCGTTGTTCAGGCTCTTTTTTAACAAAGGAAGCAAGCTTTTCTTTGAGTGCATCAATACCCGTACCGAGAGCGGCACTGACACATATCGCATCCTCGTCCCTTACCTCTGCAAGGTCACATTTGTTGTAAACGGTAACGTACGGCAGATTTCTTGCCTTAACATCATCGAGCAGTTCCCTCTCGTATTCGCTTATTGTGCGAGTGGCATCAACAACAATGATTGCGATATCGGTTTTGGCAAGCACTCCGCGTGTCTTTTCAACTCGCATTTCACCAAGCTCACCAACATCGTCGAGACCGGGAGTGTCCGTTATCATAACAGGACCAAGCGGAAGCAGCTCCATCGCCTTTGAAACGGGGTCTGTCGTCGTTCCCGCAACGTCTGAAACGATTGCAAGCTTCTGTCCCGTAAGTGCGTTTATGAGTGCAGATTTACCTGCGTTTCGCCGTCCGAAGATACCGATGTGTATTCTCTCGCCGGACGGTGTTTGATTGAGTTCTGACATAAAACCACCTTAAAATCTGAAATCTCTCTGACCGTTTCTGATATCCTTGAGATGTTGAATAACAAGCGAGCGAACCTTCTGATTCGGGATATTCGCAAGCTCACGGATGATGAGGTCTGTACCGATAACCTTTGTGTCGAGCGATGCATAGTCCATCAGATATTCCTTGAGCGTCATAAGCGCATTGGGATGACAGCAGTTCTGAATCTGCTTCGATTTGCAAAGATCCATGAAACGGTCACCCGTACGTCCCTCTCGGTAGCAAGCCGTACAGAAGCTCGGAATGTAACCAAGTCGCATCAGCCAGTTTACAACCTCATCGAGTGTACGGTTATCGGAAACGTCAAACTGTGACGAATTTTCGTCCTCTGCTTCAGCCTCAGCATAACCGCCGACGCTTGTTCTCGATGCACCCGAAATCTGTGAAACACCGAGACGAAGCACCTTTTCGCGAACCTCCTTGGATTCACGTGTTGAGATGATCATGCCGGTATACGGAACGGAAATGCGGATAAGCGCACAAATTTTCGCAAAAATCTCATCGGAGATCGAGTTATCGAACGCGGAAGGATCGATATCCTGCGCCTTTTTGATACGCGGTACGGAGATCGTGTGAGGACCGACACCGTGTACAGCCTCAAGATGCTCGGCGTGCATGAGAAGTCCCGCAAACTCATAGCGGTAGAGCTCAAGTCCGAACAAAACGCCGAGTCCCACGTCGTCAATACCACCCTCCATTGCACGGTCCATAGCCTCTGTGTGGTAGCAGTAATCGTGCTTCGGACCGGTGGGATGGAGCTTTTCATAGCTTTCCTTGTGATAGGTTTCCTGGAAAAGGATATAAGTACCGATTCCGGCATCACGAAGCTTACGGTAATTTTCAACCGTGGTCGCGGCAATATTTACGTTAACGCGGCGAATAGCACCGTTCTTGTGCTTGATGGAATAGATAGTGTTGATCGACTCGAGGATATATTCAATCGGGTTGTTAACGGGATCCTCACCTGCTTCGATTGCAAGACGCTTGTGTCCCATATCCTGAAGCGCGATGACCTCTTTTTTGATCTCCTCCTGTGTCAGCTTCTTTCTTGTGATACACTTGTTTTTTAGGTGGTACGGACAGTAAACACAGCCGTTAACGCAGTAGTTCGAGAGGTAAAGAGGCGCGAACATAACGATACGGTTACCGTAAAAATCCTTTTTGATCTGCTCGGCAAGATCGTACATTTCCTTGATTTTCTCCTCGTCCTCGCAGGCAAGAAGTACAGATGCCTCACGGTGGGAAAGTCCCTTAAGTTCGCGTGCCTTATTGAGGATTTCGTCGATCAGCGCCATATCGTCCTTATGCTCATCGGCATAGGCAAGTGTCGCTCTTATTTCTTCATCGGAAATAAATTCCTCGGCTTTTAAAGATTTGATATCATACATAGTATCTGATTCCTTTCATATATTTTTTGAGTCGCCGCGTGACATATCAAGCACGCAGTTTATTTTCGAAAATCTTTCGGCAAGCTCTTTTATGTGCTCTGCGGTTTCATCACCCGAGCAAAGCTTGTCATTATAAAGTAAATATTTTTTCCGAACGTCAATCGGCGAGAGATTCGGCATCACGACATTCGCACCTGCCAGAACTCCACGCTCACGTCCGTCATTAGCGATAGTACCAAGTGCCGTCGTTGCAGGAAGAAGCACCTTCGGAAGCAGGATGCGTGTCAGAGCAAGCATGAAAAGCACTAATTCAAGTCCGCCTGCAGTATAGTCACGAAACGGAGTGTCACGGTGTGGGATGAACGGCCCGATACCGACCATCTGCGGTTGAAGCTCACGAAGGAACAGCAGATCCGCCGCTAAATTTTCGCTCGTCTGGTAAGGTGAGCCAACCATGAAGCCTGCACCGACCTGGTATCCGAGCGATTTCAAATCATAAAGACAGCGTTTTCTGTTTTCAAGCGTCAGTGATTCGGGATGCAGCTTTGCATAATGCTCATCGGTTGCGGACTCGTGACGGAGCAAAAATCTGTCCGCTCCGGCCGCACGTAAAGCCTTATATGAATCATAAGAACGCTCTCCGACCGACAGGGTTACTGCCGCTTTCGGATGTGCGGCTTTTATTTTCGATACGATACTCACGAGCTTTTCATCGGTAAAATGACCGTCCTCACCGCCTTGGAGAACGAAGGTATTGAAGCCAAGTGAAGCACCGTAGTCACAGCACTCTAAAATCTGTTCTTCTGTTAAACGGTAACGCTCCGCATTCTTGTTGTCACGGCGCAGACCGCAGTAATAACAGTTGTTTTTACAGTATGAAGTAAACTCGATAAGTCCACGAAGGAATACACGTCTGCCGTAATGCTCATCGCGAAGTGCTTCGGCAACTCCACGTGCACGTTCATATATTTCTGCGGCAATATCACCACCGCGTCTGAATGTTTCAATAAGTTCGGAAAGCTCTTTCTTTGTCGGCACACCGCCGTTTATAATCATTTCGAGTATATCATTCACTCGCATCACCAACCTTTGAATAAATTGTTTTGGACGATATACCGGGAATATTTCCAAGCTTGCCCGAAAGTGCGGCAATCACGTCCTGCGGTGCATCAATGGCAACGCTGATTATTGAGATACCACGTTCTTTGTGCGGTATACCCATGCGACCGATTATATAGTCGCCGTAAGTATGAAGTATCTCATTAAGGCGTGCGACAGAATCGGGATTCTCGACAACAACGCCGATGAGAGCAACTCTTGTATTCATTCTTCTCCTCCATGAAAAAAGTCCTCGAAGCATCTGCCCGAGAACACACAAAATACAGTTACAGTACACCCGTAACGCTATTATAGTGAACTTTCACCTCGGACGCATCCTTGGCGGCAGAACTTCTTTGTTAATATTATATCATACTTTTTCTGCGATTGCAATAGGTTAAGGTGATTTTACAGGTTTTTTACAGAAGAATTAAACATATTAAACCAGCGCGATCATACCTAAAGGCTCGCCCTCCGGGAGAGCTCTCGCGTAGCGGGTGAGAGGGTAAATCACGGCTCATCAATATTTCTGCTTTTTATCACCTTATCAATCATAGAACAAACACTCTCGAATTTATTATCAACATCACTGTTAGAAAAGCGCAAAACATACAGCCCGTAGTGCTCAAGTGCCTCGCTTCGCAATTTATCATGAGATTTACCTTTAGATGTATAATGCTGTGAACCGTCAAGCTCTATAACAAGACGAGCCTTGTGACAGTAAAAATCCGCAATAAAATTATCTATAATGCGCTGTTTATATATCTTCACAGGATAGTGTTGTAAAAAATCATACCACAGATGATTTTCCTGAGGTGTCATATTACGACGCAAATTTTTGGCGTTCATAAGAAGATTGTTATTCTTTTTTTATAGGTATTTTCTCCATTTTACCCTCTCCGTCACGCTTTGCGTGCCACCTCTCCCGGAGGGCGAGGCTTTAAGTTAGCTATGTTTATTACAAATCGGCAGAGAAACTATATCCCCTGCCGAATGCGTAGTGTATCTTAGCTATTCAAGGAAGTGCCATATGTGCAAAAGCACTTATTTCTTCTGCATGAGTTTTACCATAACAGCCTTTTGTGCATGGAGACGGTTCTCCGCTTCCTCGAAGATCTCATTTGCGTGAGCCTCGAATACCTTTGCGGTAATCTCCTCCTCGCGGTGTGCAGGCAGACAGTGCTGTACCATCGCATCCTTTGCCGCAACGTCCATTACCTCGTCGTTGATCTGATAGCCCTTGAACGCGATCTTGCGTTTCTCTGCTTCACCCTCCTGACCCATCGATGCCCATACGTCTGTGAAGAGTACGTCAGCATCCTTTGCCGCTTCAAGCACGTTGTCTGTAAGCTTGAATGTATCGCCGTAAGGCTTTGCAAAATCGAGCACCTGTGCATCGGGATGATAACCCTCGGGACAAGCAACCGAAACCTTCATGCCAACGGTAAGACCGCCGACGATGAGCGAGTTTGCCATATTGTTGCCATCTCCGATATAACACATCTTAAGCCCGTCAAAGCCCCCCTTGAACTCACGGATAGTCTGAAGATCCGCAAGCACCTGACAAGGATGACAATAGTCGGTAAGACCGTTGATTATCGGTATACTTGCATACTCGGCAAGATCCTCAACCTCTTTCTGTGCAAAGGTACGGATCATGATACCATCAAGGTAACGTGAAAGCACACGTGCGGTGTCCTCAACCGGCTCTCCGCGTCCGATCTGGAGATCACGTGACGAGAGGAAGAGTGCCTGACCGCCAAGCTGATACATACCCGTTTCAAACGAAACACGGGTTCTTGTCGATGCCTTCTGGAAGATCATACCGAGTGTCTGACCTGCAAGATGCTTGTGTGCGATACCGTTTTTGGTCTCGTACTTAAGCTGCATTGCAAGGTTTAATATATCGAGAATTTCCTCTTTATTGAGGTCTGCCATTTTTAAAAGATCATGCATCATAATTATATATTCCTTTCGGTGTTATTTTAATACGGAAGCTAAAATTTCCACGCCCTTGTCGATCTCATCGTAAGAGATTGTGAGCGGCGGAAGAAGTCTGATAACGTCCTTGCCTGCCGTGAGAACGAGGAGTCCCGAATCGGCACAAGCGTGAAGATAATCCTTCGTGCTGCCCTCAACAACAAAGCCGATCATCATACCGCGGCCTCTCACAGACTTAACCTTCGTGGGTGACTTTGCCATAACGCTGTCGATTATGTACTGTCCCTTTTTCGTAACCTCAGCCAAAAATTCGGGAGCGGATACACGTGAAATAACCTCAAGCGCACCTGCTGTAACAACGGGATTTGCACCAAACGTCGAGCCGTGGAGTCCTGCGCCAAGCGTTTCTTCACATTTTTCACCTGCAATAAACGCACCGATCGGAAGTCCGCCGCCGAGTCCCTTTGCAAGCGTCATGATGTCGGGCTTGATACCGAAATGCTCAAAGCCGAACATTTTTCCGGTACGTCCGATACCCGTCTGCACCTCATCGAAAACGAGAAGCACGTCACGCTCATCACAGAGTTTACGAAGCTCTTTTGCATAGTTTTCATCAAGCAGATTAACACCGCCTTCGCCTTGGATAGGTTCAGCGAACACTGCACAAACATCTTCGGTCATTGCCTCACGCATAGCGTCGATATCGTTAGCAGGAACGTACTTGAATCCCTCAGTAAAGGGATAGAAATACTGATGGAACACATCCTGTCCCGTTGCCGCGAGAGTTGTAACAGTACGACCGTGGAAGGAGTTTTGAAGCGTAATAATTGTCGCTCTGCCCTTGCCGTATTTGTCGAGCGAATATTTACGTGCAAGCTTTATTGCACCCTCGTTTGCTTCAGCACCGGAGTTTCCGAAAAACACACGCTTGAGTCCCGATAATTTCACGAGCTGCTCTGCAAGCTTTCCTGCCGATTCGCTGTAAAAATAGTTGCACATATGCTGGAGATTATGAAGCTGTGTTTCGACTGCTTTTGTCCAGCCATCGTCACACCAACCGAGTGAGTTTACGCCAATACCACTGGTGAAATCGATGTATGTTTTCCCGTCGGCATCAACCATAGTCGCATTTTTTCCCGAAACAGGCGCGATATGAAGTCTGCCGTATGTCTGCATTATATTTTCATGGTCAAGTGCCATGATTTCGTTTGTATTCATTTTTAACCTCAATTCTTGAACAGCGTACCGATACCCTCATCGGAAAGCATTTCTATAAGTATCGAGTGTGCGATACGTCCGTCGAGGATAACAGTGTGAGCGATACCGCCCTTGACCGCATCAACACAGCACTGCACCTTCGGAATCATACCGCCGCTGATAACTCCCTCATCAATAAGCGTCTGAACCTCGTCAAGACGTACCTCGGGAATGAGAGTGTCCTCGTCCTTAACGTCACGCATAAGTCCGCGTGTGTCGGTAAGCAGAAGCAGGTTGGATGCGCCGAGTGCAATTGCTATTTTGCAAGCCGCAGTGTCAGCGTTGATATTGTAAACGGGACTGTCATCGTCACCGAGTGCAACCGTCGAAACAACGGGTATGTAACCTTTATCAATATTATCTTTAATGATCGAAGTATCGACCTCATAGATCTCGCCGACGTTACCGTAATCGGCATCACCCTCTAATTTGTGTGCCTTGATCATACCGCCGTCGATTCCGCAGAGACCGACAGCTTTTCCACCGATACGCTCGATCTTATTAACAAGATCCTTATTGGTCTTACCTGCAAGCACCATCTGTACGATCTCGATGGTTTCGTCGTCTGTGTAACGCAGACCGTTAATAAACTTGGATTCCTTGCCGACACGCTTGAGCATATCGGAAATTTCGGGACCGCCGCCGTGAACGAGCACGACATTGATTCCAACGAGAGTCAGAAGCACGAGGTCGGAAATAACCGCTTCCTTGAGACCTTCGTTTATCATCGCGTTGCCGCCGTATTTAACGACAACTGTTTTACCGGTATATTTCTGAATATAAGGCAATGCCTGAGTGAGGACGGTCGCCTTGTCCATATTTGAAAGAAACATAATAATCCTCCTCTAAACTTATGATCTGTAATCGCCGTTTATGCGTACATATTCATACGAAAGATCGCAGCCCCATGCAGTCGCGTCAGTGTCGCCCGACTTCATATCAACGTCAATAGTCAAGTGACGGCGAACGAGAATCGACTTTGCAATCTCCTCGGAGAAATCAACGCCGCGTCCGTTTTCGCAAACGAGTATTTCACCTGCACTGCTCTTAAACTTAACGTCAATCTTATCGGTATCAATATCAACACCGGCATAACCGAGCGCACAGAGAATACGTCCCCAGTTAGCATCCGCACCGAACATTGCGGTCTTTACAAGAGACGAGGAGATAACCGACTTCGCAAGTGTTCTCGCACCGTCCTTGTCTGTAAAATTGCGTACACGACACTCAAGCAGCTTGGTTGCACCCTCGCCGTCGGAAGCGATCGACATTGCAAGACGCTTACAGATAGCCGCAAGACCTGCCTTGAATGCCTTAAAATCCTCACCGTCTGCAGTGATCTGTGCGTTACCTGCCTTACCCGAAGCCATAACCGTAACCATATCGTTTGTCGAGGTGTCGCCGTCAACACTTACCATGTTGAAGGTATCCTTGATAACCTCGGAAAGTGCACTCTGGAGCATTTCGGAGGAAATTGCCGCATCGGTCGTGATGAAGCAAAGCATCGTTGCCATGTTGGGACGGATCATGCCCGAGCCCTTACAGATACCGCCGAGGTGTACGGTCTTACCGCCGACTGTCAGCTCATATGCGTACTCTTTCTTCTTTGTATCGGTCGTCATAATAGCGCAAGCCGCATTGTTTGAAGCTTCGATACCGTAGTCGAGAGCATCAATGAGCATCGGAATACCTCTCTCGATCGGCTCAATGGGAAGCGGTACACCGATAACACCCGTGGAAGCAACGATAATATCGTCAGCATCGATGCCGAGTGCCTTTGCAAGCATATCGCACGAAGCGTTCGCCTTGTCGTAACCGTCTGTATTGCAGGTATTAGCGTTGCCGCTGTTGCAGATAACCGCACGTGCCTTACCGTTTGCAAGATGTGCACGTGTCACTCCAACGGGAGCTGCAAAAACCTTATTTGTTGTGTAAACGCCTGCAGCACTGCAAACGTCGTCCGCAACGATCAGTGCAAGGTCAAGCTTCTGTTTATTTTTACGGAATCCTGCGTGAACGCCAGCAGCCTTAAAGCCTGCCGCAGCACAGATACCGCCGTCAATAGCTGTAATATTGTAATCCATGTTTTTTAGTCCTTTCTGTTAAATAAGTCCGCCGTCTATGCCGAGTACCTGTCCCGTAACATATGTGGCACTTGCGAGAAAATATATACATTCTGCAACCTCACGCGGTGTACCCATACGGCACATCGGAACATCCTCGCAGAACGCCGCCAGATCCTCGGGCGAAACATTTTTATTCATATCGGTGTCAATAACGCCAGGAGCAACACAGTTCACGCGAACGCCCGACGGAGCAACCTCTTTTGCAAGTGCACTTGTAAATCCGATTATCGCCGCCTTTGAGGTTGAATACTGTACCTCACACGATGCACCGACCTGTCCCCATATCGAAGAAACGTTGACAATGGCACCCGAATGTTCACGAAGCATATATGGCAGTGCATACCGTGTGCAGTCCATCGTGCCGAAAAGGTTCACGTCAAAGAGTCTGCGCTCTCGCTCACATGAAAGCTCACCGAAAAGTGACATTTCATCAATCGCCGCATTGTTTATAAGTGCATCAATTTTTCCGTCAAACGACACCGCAAAATCGACAAGTGCCTTACATTCATCGGTGTTACCGACGTCAGTCTTGAAAACGTGTGCTTCTCCGCCCTTTTGGTTTATGGAAGCCGCAAGCTCATTCGCCGCCGTTTCCGAGTTGTTGTAATTGATAATGACACGCCATCCGCGTTCACCGAAATACTCTGCTGTGGCACGTCCAATTCCGCGTGACGCACCGGTTATGAGTACGGTCTGCATGATTAAAACGCAGGTGGAACCATTGTAAGTCCCGTTGCCTCAGGAAGTCCGAAGCGTATGTTCATATTCTGTATAGCCTGTCCTGCCGCGCCTTTTACCATATTGTCGATGCAGGAAGAAATTATCAGTGTATCACAGTGGTCGTCGCGGTGAAGCGAAATATCGCACATATTGGACATACGAACGTTTTTAATATTAGCATACGAGCCTGCTTTTTCGATACGAACAAAACGCTCGTCCTTGTAAGCATCGCGCCAGATTGCGTCGATCTGCTCGGCGGTGAGTGCCTTTCCCTTTTCATTAAGGGTTGCATATATTGTAGACTCAATGCCGCGGTTCACCGGAAGAAGATGCGGAACGAATGTAACCTTCACAACCTCGCCCGAAAGCTCGGAAAGTGTCTGCTCGATCTCGGGAGTGTGACGGTGTGCACCTGCCTTGTATGCGGCAAAGGCTTCGTTTGTGTCGGGATAGTGTGTGCCCTGCGTAAGTCCTCTGCCTGCACCGGTAACACCCGACTTGGAGTCGATTATAATATGTGAAAGATCAATGATACCTGCCTTGATCGCCGGCATAAGTGCAAGTGATATCGAGGTGGGATAACAGCCCGGGTTACCGATTATGGGCGCATCCTTGATCTCGTCGCGGTGAAGCTCGGGGATACAGTAAACTGCCTTTTCATGAAGCTCGGGATGCTTGTATTCCTTGCCGTACCACTTGTTGTAGTCAGCCTCGTTATGCAGGCGGAAATCCGCACCAAGGTCGATAAGAACCGCACCTGCATCCTTATATTTGAGTGCCATCTCCTCGGAAACACCGTGAGGAACAGAAGCGAAAACCACGTCACAGCGCGGAATTATCGCGTCAACGCTCTCAAGCGTCATCGGGAGAACCTCTTTTAAATTGGGATATATATCATCAATGCGCTGTCCCTCATAAGATACGGACGACACCGCTTCGAGCTTTACCTCGGGATGATTTACTAAAAGGCGAGCAAGCTCCGCACCTGCGTAACCAGTCGCGCCGATTATTCCGACTTTAATCATTTGTTTTCCTCCAGAAATTTGTCAACAAGCTCTATCTGATAAAGCACCGATTCCTTTGCAGGACCACCGCGTACCTTACGTCCGTTAACGCAGTTCATAAGATCAATCGCCTCATAAACATCGGATTCAAAGATATCGCAGACCGCCCTGTATTCATCAAGCGAAAGCTCCTCAAGCGTTTTTGCGTTATCAATACAGTAAGCAACGAGCGTACCCGAAACCTTATAGGCATCACGGAACGGCATACCCTTTTTAACGAGATAGTCAGCACAGTCGGTTGCATTGATAAAGCCTTGTGCCGCCGCACGACGAAGTCTGTCTGCACGAACGGTCATCGTTGCGAACATCGAGGTGAACACCTCAAGCGAAATGAGAGTATTGTCAATAGCATCGAAAATCGCTTCCTTGTCCTCCTGCATATCCTTGTTGTATGCAAGCGGAAGTGACTTCATCATCGAATAAAGTGCCATCATGTCACCGTATACTCTACCCGTTTTACCGCGTACAAGCTCGGCAACGTCGGGGTTCTTCTTCTGCGGCATGATGGACGAGCCGGTTGAAAATGCGTCATCAAGCTCAATGAAACCAAATTCGGACGAGCACCAGAGAATGATCTCCTCGGAGAAACGGCTCATGTGCATCATAAGAAGCGAAAGATCGGACGCAAGCTCAAGCACAAAGTCACGGTCGGAAACACCGTCAATAGAGTTTTCGGTCACCTTCGGGAAACCGAGCAGCTCGGCAACACGTTCGCGGTTGATCGGATACGTCGTCGAAGCCAGCGCACCCGAACCGAGCGGCATAACGCTTGTACGGCGTTCAGTGTCACAGAGTCGGTCATAGTCACGCATGAGCATCTGTGCATACGCGAGAATATAATGAGCGAACGTGACCGGCTGTGCACGCTGAAGATGCGTGTAACCTGCCATAACCGTGTCGGTATGAAGCTTCGCCTTATCGCTTATAGCCTCGAGCAGACCGAGCACACGTGCCTTTATTTCCTTTATTTCGTCGAGCAGATACATACGAACATCGAGCGCCACCTGGTCGTTACGGCTTCTTGCTGTGTGAAGTCGCTTACCGGTGTCACCGATACGGCTTGTAAGTATAGTTTCGATATTCATATGAATATCCTCGGCGTCAATTGAAAACTCGATCTTTCCGTCCTCGATATCGGCGAGAATCTGACGCAGTGCAGCGACTATCTTTTCGGATTCGCTTTTTTCTATGATACCACACTCACCGAGCATTGTCGCATGAGCGATCGAACCGTTTATATCCTGGCGGTACATACGTCCGTCAAAGGAGATTGAGGAATTGAAGTCGTTAACACGTGAATCGACGTCCTTTTTGAAGCGTCCTTGCCAAAGTTTCATAAATCATGTAACGGAAAAAATCCGCGTCCTTTCATGGTATTATAAAAAGGTATGCTTGGGGAAAGAAAATTCTCGCCCCAAGTACCTGAAGTATTTAAAAATTGATTTTGATTTAAAGACTTATCTCTTTGAATCGAGCTTTGCCTTAACCTTGATCGGCAGACCAAAGAGGTTGATAAAGCCTGCAGCGTCAGCCTGGTTGTAATCCTCATCCTCACCGAAGGATGCAGTCTGCTCGTCATAGAGGGTGTACGGCGAGGTAACGCCTGCATTGATGATGTTGCCCTTGTAGAGCTTGAGTGTTACGTCACCGGTAACGGTCTCATTAACCTTGTCAACGAATGCGCAGAGTGCTTCGCGAAGAGGTGTGAACCACTGACCGTTGTATGTAAGATCAGCCATCTTGGGCGCGATCTGTGCCTGCATGAAGTGGAAGGTCTCCTTGTCAAGGCAGATGGTTTCAAGAACATTGTGAGCCTTGTAAAGGATAGTACCTGCAGGAGTTTCGTAAACGCCGCGGCTCTTCATACCGACAAGACGGTTTTCAACGATGTCGAGAAGTCCGATACCGTTAGCGCCGCCGATTTCATTGAGGGCAGAAACAAGCTCAACTGCTCCCATTTCCTTGCCGTCAAGTGCAGTCGGAATACCCTTTTCAAAATGGATCTTAACATATGTGGGCTTATCGGGAGCCTGCTCGGGAGAAACACCAAGCTCAAGGAAGCCTTCCTTGTTATACTGCGGCTCATTCGCGGGAGATTCGAGATCCATACCCTCGTGAGAGAGATGCCAGAGGTTCTTGTCCTTTGAATAGTTGGTCTCACGATTTATCTTAAGAGGAATATTGTGTGCCTCTGCGTAATCGATCTCCTCGTCACGGGACTTGATATCCCACTCACGCCAGGGAGCGATGATCGCCATATCGGGAGCAAACGCCTTGATGGTCAGCTCGAAACGAACCTGGTCGTTACCCTTACCGGTACAGCCGTGGCAGATAGCGTCAGCACCCTCTGCAAGTGCGATCTCAACAAGACGCTTTGCAATGCAGGGACGAGCGTGAGAAGTACCGAGCAGATAGTCCTCATACTTTGCGTCAGCCTTAAGGCAGGGCCAGATGTAGTTTTCAATATAATCCTGCTTCAGATCCTCAATGTAGAGCTTGGAAGCACCGGTCTTTATAGCCTTTTCCTCGAGTCCGTCAAGCTCAGTTCCCTGTCCGACGTCGCCCGAAACCGCGATAACCTCGCAGTTGTTATAGTTTTCCTTCAGCCACGGAATGATGATAGATGTATCAAGTCCGCCCGAATATGCAAGAACTACTTTTTTGATGTTTTTCTTATCCAT
>JAFTTS010000029.1 GCA_017466685.1 Clostridia bacterium | reverse complement strand
TTCCGTAACCGCATCCTATTCATTTTCTCTTAGTTCCTTTATCGCGAAAAGTGGTCCATCTCCGCTCCGCTTCGATGCACCACTTTTATTCTTTTACTTTGTTTTTTTAGATTTATTTACCCCAACTATTGACATAGAGCCATTAAAGATTAATATCCGACGGTTTCCATAACGCCGAAGGGCTGTGCGATTGCAGTGGAGATGAAAATATCGGTCGGCATTGTCTGGAAGATGGAGCCGGGAACATACGGAGTAACGGGACCGTGTGTGATGAGACGTGAGGTCATGCGCTGCCAGGAGGAGAATGTACCGCCTGTTGTGAGACCGTGCATTTCAACACGCTTCTTCGCATGGAGAACGTCACGCGGACCAACGGTTGCCGCTTTCGGAGGAACCCATCCGCAAGCACCGGACTGTCCGAATACACCGTGGAGCGAGTTCTGCGCAATTGTAAGCGGATGAAGCGTTACGACCTGTGCAGGCTGCTGGAGGTATTCGTCGATTTCTGCTTGAGATGTGAAGCGGTCACCCTCAATGTGAACAAGTTCGGGGCAGGGATCGATAAACGCAATGTGACCTGCCCAACCGGGACCTGCTGTGAAATAGTCGATACCGCCGTCTGTCTTTTCGTCGATAAGGTCGGAATAGTACGAAATATTCTTGGTTGTGGGGTAAAGTACATTTTCCTCAAGCGGACGAAGCTCAGGATCGATCTTTTCGATGAAGTACTTCATAAAGGAATATGTAAAGCCCGAACGGTAAGAAACGGGAGCGATGTTACCGTCCTCATCTGCCCACTCATCCATTGTTACGAATACGCAGTTCTTGCAGCTGATGCGGTTACGGTTAATAAGCTCAGCAAGCGGCATATGGGAGTTTGGATTCGGGTTGCCGAAGATGGTTGAAAACTTCTTGTTCTGTTCAAAGGATTCCTTGATGTGCATGAACTTTTCGCCGATGGATACAACTCCGAAATTATCAAGAACCTTGATATGTACGTCCGGATTGGGATGCTGTTCAATTTCCTCGATTGTCATCTTCGCGAGTCTGTCCATAACTTCCTTGTCCTTGAAAGGAACCCAATCCTGCTGGGTAAAGTTAAAGGTTTCATTGGTGCTCATTTTCTCTTTCTCCTTAATAAATGTTTTGGTGTTCAACACTGATGTTTACTTACGACAATATGATATCACATTTTTAAGTAAGTTGTCAAGCGATTCAATGAATAATTTGAATATTTAATGCAAAACGGTATAATTAAGTATAGCTGAAGTTGCTGCGATAATAGTGGTACAAGTATACCCTTACTTGGAGAGTATTCATTGAAAAATCGTGTTACCGTTTATTTGGCAACACGATCTTTTTATTTAGCTGTTATATGAGAATCAGAATCTGATCTTTTCAGCGATATATGCCTTAAGCTCGGAAATCGGAATACGTACCTGCTCCATGGTGTCACGGTCACGTACGGTTACGCAGTTGTCAGTTTCGGAGTCGAAGTCGTAGGTTACGCAAAGAGGTGTACCGATCTCGTCCTCACGGCGGTAACGCTTACCGATAGAACCGGTTTCATCGAAGTCGGTCATGAAGTCCTTTGCAAGGTCTGTATAGATCTCCATTGCCTTTTCAGAAAGCTTCTTCGAAAGGGGAAGAACTGCAACCTTATAAGGAGCAATGGTCGGATGGAAACGCATAACGACACGAATATCGTTCTTTTCAGCGTCGATAACTTCCTCGTCATATGCCTCAACAAGAAGTGCAAGTGCCATACGGTCTGCACCGAGAGACGGCTCGACAACGTACGGGATGTAATGCTCGTTTGTTTCGGGATCAAAGTAAGTCATATCCTGGCCGGAGTGTTCAGCGTGCTGTGAGAGGTCATAGTTTGTTCTGTCTGCAACGCCCCAAAGCTCACCCCAACCAAACGGGAAGAGGTACTCAAAGTCAGTGGTTGCCTTGGAATAGAACGAAAGCTCCTCGGGCTCATGGTCACGAAGACGAAGGTTTTCTTCCTTTACGTTAAGGCTCTTGAGCCAGTTGTGACAATATTCGCGCCAATATTCGAACCATTCAAGGTCGGTATCGGGCTTACAGAAGAATTCAAGCTCCATCTGCTCAAATTCACGGATGCGGAAAATGAAGTTACCGGGAGTGATCTCGTTTCTGAACGACTTACCAACCTGGCAGACACCGAAGGGAAGCTTACGGCGTGTGGTACGCTGGATCGCATTAAAGTTTACGAAGATACCCTGTGCGGTTTCGGGACGGAGATAGACCTCGTTACCCGAATCCTCGGTAACGCCCTGATGGGTTTTAAACATAAGGTTAAACTTACGGATATCGGTGAAATCAGACTTACCGCAACCGGGGCAGGGAACGTTATTGCTGCGGATATATTCAAGCAGTGCTTCGCCGTCCATTGCTTCGACGTTTACATCGGTGATGTTATTTTCCTTAACATACTCCTCGACGAGCTTGTCTGCACGGTGACGCATTTTGCACGCCTTGCAGTCGATAAGCGGATCGTTGAAGGTTGCAACGTGACCGGATGCCACCCAAACCTCACGGTTCATGAGGATAGCCGAGTCGAGACCGACGTTGTAAGGATTCTCCTGCACGAACTTCTTCCACCATGCACGCTTGACGTTGTTTTTCATTTCAACGCCGAGAGGGCCGTAGTCCCAGGAGTTAGCGAGACCGCCATAGATCTCGGAACCGGGGAAAACAAATCCTCGTGTCTTACAAAGCGCGACGATTTTGTCCATTGTTTTTTCTGTGTTTTTCATTATATATGTCCTTTCTTCACGGCTGGCTGTCGTGATAAAAAATTTTGACTTGATTATTTGTATGAATCAAATATCTGTATTGCGTTAGCGATCTTTGGTTCAAAATATGTTATGCCGTCGTACACCTTATTGGAGCCGGGATATGTGATCGTAACCGTTTCAAATTTCGAATAGGCGAAAATAAGATCGAGATTGTTAAGAAGATCGTCGAGAGTGAAATTTGTCTCGGCGTGCTTCGAAACAGCGTTATAAAGATCATCTGCTTTGTCGAGATATGTAACGTTTGTAAACTTAGCAAGAATCGCCTTGGCAAATTCTATCGTGGTATTCATACGGCCTGTATTGCCGTTTTTATAGCCGACGTAACGGAGAAGCTGTGCCGCCTTTTCACCGTCGATAGTGGTTGTACCTTTTTCAAGATCGATTTCAAGATTCTGCAGGGGATCGCTGTACTGCATATCCTCGGGAACATAGTATGTAACAGTACCGACAGCATCGATCGCCTCTTCAATTGCAGAAACCGAAACGGATGCATAGTAATCGATACGCAATCCTGTCATGCTTGCAACCTTGCCGCAAAGATAGTCGAGACCTTTTGTACCGAGCGTGTCTCCGAGCTGCACATATGCGCCGTCAACGTACACGCGTGAGTTTCTGGGAATAGAGGTAAATATGAACTGGCGGTTTTCCTTATCGACACGCAGAAGAATGATCATATCCGCACCCCAAGGACGGTTGCGTTTATCGGGAAAGCCTTCACCCTCCCATTTTTCTTCATAATCGTAGTCGTCGAAAAGCTCCGGCTGATAATCGTTGCCGATAAGCAGAATATTGAAGGTTTCGCCCTCTATCTCATCGACGACCAGATCGGAAATATCCGTATCATCCGGAGAATTGTTTTTGGAGGGATTGTTATTATCGTGATTGGGATTATACTGCCCATCGGGTGCGGTCTCGTTTGTGATCCCGTTTCCCGCAGGAATCGTACTGTCAACGGTATCAAGCACGAAGCCGATGATCAAAGATGCAAGAATTCCGAAAATCAGGGCAGATATAAGAAAGGTCAGCATGAAATTGCGCAGTCCTGAAAGCATGAAGCGTCATCCTTTCGATATTTTTAGAATTTTACGGTATACCTTATAATTATACCATAATGGAATTTGTTTGTCAAGTGAAATCATGGGGAAATATTAAGCTTGTGCTCTTACTCGGCGGTATTATATTCACCTGCGAAAATCACGACACCGCTTGCTGAGTCAACAACCGAAAATACAAACGGACGGTTAAATTCAATTGTACGCACATCCTCCGGCATCATTGCACCTGTGGCTTTTACTGTAACGACCGTTGCGGCAGACGCTTCGGTGCCGTCCTCATAAAGCTTGATTGCGGCATTTTGCAGTACGCTGTCGAGCACAAGGTCATCATCTATACCGTCGAAGTTTGCTTCCAGTGAAAAGGCGGCTTTAATACCGATTGACTGCAGGATCTCAGTGAGTGAGAGGGAAGTATTATATTCAAAGGTCGGCAGATAGAGTCTTGCGTTTTCATATTCTGCATTTCTCGCAACGCTTCTCCAGCCGCCATCGCTGTAGATCGCTTCAAGGATGTCTGTGCCGCTTGCTGTTTCATCCGTTGGCATGACAGCCACAAAATTGAGATCTGTATCCTTATAGCGAAGCACAACTCCGATATATGCGTCTGTTTCGATTATAAGCTCACTTCTGATACCGTTATACATGAAATCGGTTTTGGTTACGTTTCCGTCTGAATTTTGAAAATCACGCTTATGTGTATTGTTTGCGTCAAACTCATTCTCCCAATGTGCATTCATATATATTGCATTTACAAGTGCCATAACAGATTCATCGAGTGCGGTCTCGTCAAGCATATTTTCGATCATTCCGTTTGTGCTTTCGGATATCCATTTGTTGACATCGCTCTCGGCTCCTGAAAGTACGGTTTTGTAACATTCCGCAAGATAAAAATCCGCGAGTGTGTCGAGGTATTCGCGCTTCGGGTTTATATCTGCCACCAAATCTATCCAAACTGAATTCGAGATATTTAACTGTGTATCATCGAAAGTCGTAAGATAAGATATGAGCGTGTATATAGCTTCTGCAGATTCATTTCCCATAACGGCATTCATTTCCTCAAGCGTTTCACCCTCTGCGCCTTCTTTAACCATCGCAAGCGCAAGATAAGCGGACAAGGGTGAAAAAACAATGTTTGTGTTTTCGTTTTGTTCCAAAAGCTTAAGGCTTAATTTTTCAGAGAAGCTCTCGATGCTGCCGTAATCCATTGAGTCGGCGTCAACCTTATCGGACGGTGAAGCAGGCATTTTTGTAAGACGGGTTACATCTTTACCAAGGTCTGTTTTTTCGTCCCTACATGAGGGAAGAATTGATAAGCAGATAATGATCATAATAAGCATTGAAATTATCTTTTTCATAATGACCTCCAAAAAAGAATTTGGTTATTTGACGTGCCGCAGAGAAAAAAGTTCCTGAAATAAAAAACTCCTCCACAGATCACTGCGAAGGAAGTGTTAAATGTGAGTCAAGCGTATTCGATCGCCGAAATTATCATTCCGCGTAAAGAATCGCAATCGGCTGAGATATCACGGATGCTTGAATCGTAAATGTATCCCAAACGGTATAAAAGCTCGAGCCAATATGCGGTTTGACTCGTCTC
>JAFTTS010000028.1 GCA_017466685.1 Clostridia bacterium | reverse complement strand
TGATGTTCCAGCCCTCTCGAAAGAGTCCACGGATTCTCTCGATGTCCTTCGGCGTGATCTTCTTGTATTTGTACCTCTTGGGATTCTCACACTTGCTGTACTTCTCCGGGAATATACCTCTGTGCCGACTGAAGAAACCGTAAATCGCGTGCTCACTTAAACCAACAGCCGCCGCGATCTCTCGCTGACACTTCCCGATACGGAACATTTCACGAATCGTCACTATCGTTTCAACTGTCCAACCGTGCCGTACCATACTCGGCGTAAGCTCAATCGGCAGAAGCGGAATACCAAGCGCAATACAGATACCGTCAGCCGTACCGCCGTAAATTTGCGCCAGGATTTCAACCTGTGCCGCAGGATCAGCCGCACCTCGCATCATACCCTGCATCTCGGATATGTCCTCGTCTGTATATCTCATCAGCCCGACACCTCCGAACCGCACACTTCACAAATATGTACCGGCTTGTCCACTCTCGCCGTATCGACAGTTGACCACAGTTCCCACGCGCATACCGGCAACGTAAACATTGCCGCAAGTATCGCCGTTGCGATCAGTGCAAGCACCTTTTCGTTATACCCAAATTTCTTTTTCATGATAGTCACTCCTTTAAGTTGATACCAACTTCGACTGCGTAAAACTGACACGCCGTCTTCGCCGCATAATTAACGAACTGCGAATTACCGTAAAAATGATCGCCCTTGCCGTCCGAATCGAGCACTGCATTCACAGATGCACGCTTCGCCTTCTTGTACCGCTGTGCAAGCAACTGACCGTTCGGCTTGTCCCTACGGAGCTTCTCAAGCTCACTCTCAATCTGCTCTTTCATTATGTCTGCCATTATGTTGTTGCCTCCGTGGGGTTCTTTGTTGTTTCTCTGCCCTTTTTCCAACGTTGGAATGCGGCAAGAGTAGCTTTATTAAGTCCATCACGTCTCCATGACGTCCACACATCGAGATTAATTTCCAACTGTTCACCCGGCTCTAACATTTTAACTTCTGGTATTGGTCTTGCCATGATTCAATCCTCCTCTTTTTTCGGCTCAGTCAGCTTCCACTTGCCGTCACCAACGTACTTTATCGTATCTTCGTCCCAAAGTCGCTTTACATCGGATTCAGGAATGGTACGCATCGGCTTGTATCCATCTGTGGTGAGAACGTAGACGACGTACTGCACTCCGTTCTCCGATGCCTCGGTAATGATGTAGCCATCATCACGCCGCATAGCGCGAATAACGTGCTCCGGTAATGGCGATTTTTTGTTTTTCATGGTTTAGTCCTCCTTTTTTGTAATTAATTCTCGAGTTTCTTTTTTCATACCGTCAAGTGCCGCTGAAATTGTGTCACTTAACGTATCCACCGACGAATTAAGATCATGTACTGTGTTAAATGCGATTTCAAACAAGCTCTGATATTCACGATAGTGCGCAAGCACATACTGTGACCGTGTACGAGTACGCTCATTTGGACTGTTAGGATTCAGCGTTTCAAGCTCGAATAATTCACCGAGGAAATGTAAAAGGGACTTGAGACGTTGAAGCCCTATTAGAAGCTCGGTGGATTGTTCTTGGGCTTCGAAAATTACATCGTGCACAGAGTTATTGACTGCTTGTACATTGTTTTCCATCTTGTGTCATCTCCTTTTCTTATGTAACATCTTCGTTTAACTCACCTGCTCTATGATCGGCAAAACTCCACAGCCTTTCAATAGGTCATATATAAATAGCCGACCTTTTTGTGTCCAATAAGTAGATACCCTTGCGTGGTTTGCACCATCTGTACCGAGAAACTCATGTGTCTTGGTGCTGGTATAGCCTTTGTTAGCATACTTTTGATAGAGTAGCCATATATCGCCCTGTTTAAACTGAACACCGAGCTCATGCAATTTATCGTTGAGCCATATCGCAGATTTACCGTAGTCTTTGGCGATCTTGGTAACGCTCATAAGATCCTTGCAATTCAAAATGAGGTCGTAATAGCTCGCTTTAGGCTGTAGCTCTGCGATCTGCTGTATCTGCACCGCACAAGTAGATTCCAACTCGACACGCTTTGCACGTTCTGCTTTTAACTCGGTAAGTGCCGCAATCAACGCATCCGGATTATTAAGCATCTCGTCTATGGCGTAAACACCGTGCTTTCGAATGGTCGGGATAACATCGTCAAACACCCACCGCTCGAAACGTTCCGCAGACGGAAGCTTGCTTCTGATGATGAGGCGGTAGACGTCGCCTTCGGGGATGAAGATCATCTCCTGCATTCCTCCTTCGGTGGGGGTGCCCCGTTTTAGGGCTCCCTTGCAATGTTCGTTCAAAGCATTGCGGGGTTTTGCATAGCCCAGTGCTTTTGCCACGTCACTTCCACAGAACAGCATCTTATCGCCCTCTGTGATTGTTCGTACTTCGCCGAACTCTTCGTTGTTGAAAATTTGAATTTGATTCATAGATAAAACCTCCTAATTAAATATTGACAAATGCAACATCTCACTCCGGCATTATGCCAGATGCGTCTGTCATAAGCTCATCGATGGAGCAGCCGAACAACTTCGACAGCTTCACAAGTTTGTCTGCTCTCGGATAAGCTTCGCCGTTTTCCCACATAGTTACTGTCGTTCTTTGCACACCCACCTTTTGAGCGAGCTCCTCTTGTGTCAACCCCAATGACAGTCTTTTGTCTTTTATAAGCATTTCATCACCTCTCTTGTCAAGTTTCTTGACATAATTATACCACGCTCTTTTCTGTTTGTCAATATGTTTGACAAAAATATTTTAAAAAAATATTGACTGTCAATTAAATTGACGTTATAATATAAGTAGAGGTGATATAATTGATGAATTTGAAAGAAATCAGGACATTTAATCATTGTAGCCAGCAAAGATTGGCAGAATTATTAAATGTTTCTCGCTCAACGGTAGCCATGTGGGAAACACATCAAAGCGAACCGAGCATTGACGTTCTTAACAATATAGCAAAAATATTTAATATTTCGCTTGACTATCTTTTGGGAGAATCCGTTGACTCCGAGGGAATATCAATCGCACGCCAACGTGTAAAATCTCTGTTAGATGAAACCGACTTCTCGTTTGATGATATCGAAACTACGTTTGGCACCAGCATTGCAACGCTAAAAGCTTGGTGCGACGGTTATGGAGATTTCTTCAATAACAAATTGGATACGCTGGCAAACTTTTTCGGCGTATCAGTCGATTATCTTCTCGGTCGAGAAGAAACAAAAGACACACCCTCCGACTACAGCGACGTCAAAGTCGCACTGTTCGGCGGTGACGGCGAAGTTACCGATGCAATGTGGGATGAAGTTAAGCAGTTCGCAGACTATGTCAAGGCAAAATATCTTAAGGAGAAAAAATGATATCGGACAAAATGTATCTCGAAGCGGAAAAGGCTGGCGTTATAATTGATTGCACAGTTAAGTTGCCCGAAACAAAATCCGTGTCGCTAAATATAGATGACAATATGTTCATCGGCATAGATGATAAGGTGATGCAAACTCGCGCCGAAGAACGTGTACATCTCGCTCATGAGCTTGGACACTGCATGACGGGCGCATTTTATTCGCTCTATTCCCCGATAGACAATCGCGGATACGTGGAGCGCAAGGCGAATGTTTACGCAATAAAAAAACTCATCAACGAGGATGAGTTAAAAAAGATTATAAAAAAATACAACGACATAAGCGTGTGGGAGCTTGCGGAACATTTTGAAGTAACCGAGGACTTCATGCGTATGGCATTGGAGTATTATTTTGCGAGGTAAATATTATATTAATATTAATGTGTCGGTCGCGTTATAGGTAGAGCGTAAAATAAAATCCCGTCCATGTGGACGGAGAAAGGGGGCGTATACATGGCGCGAACAAAAAAGCAAACATTCCCTCTCGGCGAAATCCCTGCCGTGATATATGCTCGCTTTTCATCACATAATCAGCGTGAAGAATCTATAGAACAGCAAATCGCGGAGTGCAAGGCATATGCCGCCGCCAATAATCTTTCAGTCGTGGCTGTATATGCCGACAGCGCAGTGTCCGGGCGTTCTGACCGCCGACCGCAGTATCAGAAGCTTCGCCGGGATGCCGAAAAAGGAAATTTTGCTGCCGTAATCGCTTATAAATCCAGCCGCATTGCCCGAAACATGGTCAACGCACTTATATTTGAAAGCGAAATGGACAAATACGGCATACAAGTCTTTTACGCAAAAGAAGCCTTTGCAGACAACGCTTCAGGCAGATTCGCACGGCGTACAATGATGAATCTCAATCAGTTCTACAGCGAGAATCTGAGCGAGGATATCAAGCGTAATCAAGCCGACAATGCGCTCAAATGCCGTGCCAACGGTCCTGCGCCGTATGGGTATAAATCGGATAAAACCGGGCATTTTGTGGTAGATGAGGCTGCCGCCCCGATCGTTAAAGAAATTTTCTCCCGTGTCTTGGCTGGCGAGATGTTTACAAGTATCGTTAGAGATCTTAATTCGCGAGGAATCCCAAATAGCCGAGGAAACAAATGGAACAAGAACAGCTTCACCACCATCATATCAAACGAGCGATACACAGGTACATACGTTTTCAACGGTATTCGTGTCGAAGGCGGTATGCCTCAAATAATAGATAAACGGCAATTCGAGGAGGTACAGTATATTTTGAAAAATAAAAAGAACCCACGAGGTAAAAGTCGCACCAATGAAAGGTATCTTCTCACCGGACTTCTTTTTTGCGGAGAATGCGGAGAGCCTATGATTGGAATGTGCGGCACAAGTAAATCGGGAATAAAACACCATTACTACACGTGCAGAGACAAGCGATTGGGTGGAGGATGCAAAAAGAAAGACGTCCGACGAGATCAGCTTGAGCATGATATAGCTCTTGGAGTTTACCAACACATTTTGAATGATTCTGTTATTACGCAAATCGCCGAAGGTGTTGCCAGATACTTTGATGAGCAAAGAGATAACCCGGATATTGCAATTCTCGAAGAACGGCAAAAAACAAATGATACGGCAATACAAAATATCATGCGTGCGATAGAAGCAGGCGTGTTCACAGATACCACAAAAAGCAGACTGCTCGAGCTTGAATCGGAGCAAGCTAAAATCAAAGTTCAGCTCGCCGAACTCACTGCTAATATACCGGAAATCAATATAGATGAACTAAAGGAATTTCTTCTGTCATTCCGAAACGGTGATATAGACGATCCACAATACCGTGAGGATCTTATAAAAAACTTTGTAGTAGCCATATACCTGTACGATGATCATGCAAAAATCGTGTTTGACCCCTCCGGAGGCGGTCACAGCGGAGTAAATATTACAATCACAGACGTAGAAAGTGCACTAAACGAGTGTTCGCCTGTAGACCGGATAGGGTCACCAAAAAAGAACCGTAATTTTGATACAAAGTTACGGTTCTTTTCTATGCCGTAAAAGTCTTAAATAAAGGAATTATCCAAAAAAGATAAGCCTTCGATTGAACCATTCATACATCCATGAAGTGCAAAATAGCCTTCAAGGGCGTTTTCTTATTTCACACAGAAACTTTTTTGAATTAAAATGCACCGTTTATAAGAAAACATCATCAAAACGGTGCATTTTCTTGAAAATTATAATATTTTGTTGTATAATTATGTAAAAATGTTAGGAGGAGAAATTATGGGATTTTTTGATTTATTTAAGAAAAAAGAGCGTTCGTTCATCAAGTGTGCACAATGCTTTAGAGAGGTTGGCGAAACAAAGTACTGGAAAATAGACGGTAAACAGTACTGTCAGGAATGCTATACCAAAAAAATATCACTTAAAAATCAAAATGGCGGAAATCTTTCAGAACACAGAGATTTTAAAATGTCAGTCGAAGACGTGTTTTTTGTCAAAAACAAAGGAGTTGTTTTAACAGGCAGAATTAGTAGCGGAACGGTATGTTTCGGAGATACGGTAATTGTTAATGACAAAGAATATAAAGTTATTGGAATTGAAATGTTTCGAAAACTTGTGAACAATGCGAAAGAAGGTGACAATATAGGGCTGTTAATTGAAACCTTTGATCCGCAGAATTTCAAAAGAGATGATATAGTTTCCGCTCCTAAAAAGATTTCTGAGACAAAAGATACTTTTGTGTGCAAAAAGTGCAAAAGAGAGTTGACTCTTAAATATCTTCACAAGAACGACATTTGTGCTGAATGTTTTGATAAAGGTGTAAATGAAAATAATGGGGAAAATGTCAAGAATTCACCTAAACTCGAGAGCAAAGACTTTAAATTAGGAACTTTCTCGTTTGAAGATGATGACAGACAAAAAATCAAAGCAGTAGCAATTCGTTATATGCCCACTGATTTGAGAATGGTTGAAGCACAATTAGAATTACTGAAATCATTATCCTGTGTAATGAATGTAGGCGTAATAGAATTGAAAACAAAGCTTTCTTGGAAAATACCCGAAGGTATGCCTGATGAAATGAAAGAAAATCGTTTCAAATCTGCTTTGGTAGAAACGATTTTAGCTGTTAACCAATCTCTTTCTTTTTTAAACCCCGAGTTTTTAATAAATAAAGTAAAAGAAGCTTCATGTGATGAGTTACTTAAAGCGTGGATTGTTTTGGATTACTACGCTAATGTGCTCAAATCCGAACACACTACAAACATCCAGCATTTTCGGGACTATATTCATGATGCAATTCTTAAATATGAAAATGATGAAAGCGCTCTTCATCCGATAAAATGCGATGGAACATCAATTTGCTTTAATTCAAAAGTCTTTTTAGAATGGAAAAATTGTCATCCGTTAACTCCGCAATTTGAATTTACAGGCAACATACCTCTTGCGGAAAAAGAACCGATTATTTCCTTCTATGAAGATGGTGTAAAAACAGTAGAATATTGTTTGCAAACAGAAGGCGAGGAAGATTTTACAGGAAAGTATTTCTTGATTTCCGTCAGAGTTGGTTTCACCGGCAATCCTTCTGTTCCGACAATGCAAATGGATGGTTTTATTTCTGATACATCTGAAGATAGAAAAATGAACACAAACGATATTGGTTACCGTATGGAAGGACATCTTTTGGCGTGCGGTGGTGATTTGTCAAAACAAAGGCGTGATGCTTCGCGTGGTCAGGATTTGGTAATGAAGGGACTCAAATATCAAGGCTACACCACACCTGCCAATATTAGATTGATTGGTATATGCCCTGATTGTGGCAAATCCTTTGCTTTCCATGGATATGCTTTTTATATGGCACAAAGCGACGTGGCTTATTCGGATGATGGCTTAGATGTTTGTGAAATTGTTGCATACGACATTGATAAGGAATCTTGGAAATATGAAACAGAAGGTAAAACCTTCCGCTATTATAATTCCTTCAACTGTCCGCACTGTGGAGTACCTTATATTGATTATAAAAAACACCCTGAAAACAAAGTGTTTGGGGTTTCTGGGTGCGTACATCTTGGCAGAAAACACTATAAAGCAGAATAAGATTTAACTATTAAAAGAAAAGTTTCACCGTGAAACTTTTCTTCGGGAGAAAATGCACCGCTTAAAATCGTTGTATTAAAATTAGGCGTAAGTTCCAACATAAACCATCCTTAATTGGGTGGTTTTTTCTTTCATTTTTGAGTGTTTTTCTTATATGTATTGATTTTTACAAAACGAAAGAACCGCTTCGCTTTAATGAAACGGTTCTTTTATTATTACGTATAAATTATTCTGCTTCGGTGTCAGCTTCGCCCTCAACTTCAACACTTACATTCTCAACAACATTACCATGCTCTGCAATGAAAGCCGGGATACGGTGCTGGAAAAGAATGAACTGCTTGAGATAAGGCTCGCCGAATGTTTCGATATATCCGGAATAACCCTCGTTAACAACCTCTTCGCTTGTAACGGTGATACCCTCAATCTCCGCAATAGCCTGTGCCGCAAGATAATTCTTTGCCTCGGTCTCATACTGCTCCTGTACTGCAGCATAATATTCTTCAATGGTTTCATATCCGCCCATGAGGAGAATATATTCCTCTGCCGTATAGCCGTACGATGCAGCCGTTTCCTCAGCGGAAATCATATCAAGATTCTTGATATAATCGATAACCTCCTGCGGAATCTCACTGCACTCAGCACCCTCTATAACTTCAATGAAGAAATAGAATCTTTCGTTACCGAGAAGGAACTCGCGGATATCTGCAACCAGCTCGTCAACCGTGTTGAAGCCGTAATCCTTTGCGATCTCGTCGCTCATTTCAGCCTTGATAATGTCACCGTGGATGTGGTTAATGGTGATAGCAAATCTTGCATCCTTACCGTTAAGATCCTCCTTGCCGTAATCCTCGGGGAATGTAACGTAAATATCAAACTGCTCGCCCGGATGATGACCTATAAGCTGCTCAAGAAAATCGTCGATATACTGTGTTACACCGATGGTAACGTCAGTTCCGAGCTTACCTGTGTTACCGCCGTCAAACTGTACTTCATCCACGTAGCCGATATAGTCGATATTAACCGTGTCGCCATCCTTGATCGTTGCATCTGCGTCGGTGATCTCAACATAGGTTTCGTATCTTGAAAGGATCTGATCGATCTCTGCCTGAACATCGGCTTCATCAACTTCAACAAGAGACTTGTCAATGTCAATTCCCTTATACTGAGGGAGAGATATATAATCTGTTGCTTTAATTCCCTTTATAAAGCCGTTTTGGTCGAGTCCCTTGCTGTAACCGACAACATTTTCGTCTTCCTCGGAATCATCGGGTGCCGCGGTCTCGTCCGATGCAGTGGTTTCTTCTGTTTCTGAGCTGCCTGTAGTGTCACTCTCATCTTTGTCAGAGCCTCCACAGGAAGCAAGCTGTGCGCCAATAAGGGCAGATGCCAGTAAAAGCGCAATGAGTTTGGTTGATTTCATAATTAATCTCCGTTTCCTCGCGTATTATGCGATTCAAAATTTATATTTCCCACCCGCAATTTTTATTTTGCAGGATAATAGGGCTTACAGTTATAGGCAATGATACCCTCGCCACGAAGCTTTCCGACAGCGGTCCTTGCTGCCTGTTCTGTTTTAAAAACGCCGAAAACAGACGGTCCGCTTCCGCTCATCATTGCACCTTCTGCGCCGCAATCTGTCAGCATATCACGTATGCGTCGTGCCATCTCACGCTCGGGGAGTACGGCTGTCTCAAATATATTGGTCATCTCTGAAACGATACGGTCAAACTCACCGTGCTCAAGGGCTGCAATAAAGCTTTCGGCAGAGACGTCACGTGAGTCAAAATCGTACATTTCGTCAAGACGTTTGTATGCCCAGGGTGTTGATATACCCTCCCCTGCACACGCGATCACGAAATAACATTCGGGAAGACGTGCACAAGACGAAAATACATCTCCGATACCACGGGTTACACTGATTCCCTGCACTATGCAGAAGGGTACATCAGCGCCGATTTTTGAACCAAGTTCACAGAGCTGCCCCTCGGTAAAAGCGGTTTCGTAAAGCTCATTAAGAAGAACGAGCACCGCCGCAGCATCCGAGCTTCCGCCGCCGAGTCCTGCCGCCATCGGAATATGCTTTTCGATTTTTATAACAGTATTGTAGCTGTCGATCCCGGCTGCGTCAAAGAACAGCTTCGCGGCACGGTGACAAAGATTCGTTTCATCACACGGCAGCGATTCGTCGGTACATTCAACGGATATATTCTGTCCCTCACCGTGACACCTTGAAATCGTCAGTATATCAAATATACCGACCGTCTGCATGACGCTTTCGATATCGTGATATCCGTCGGGACGTTTTGCTTTAATTTCAAGATAAAGATTTATCTTCGCCGGTGTATGACATGATGTCGTTTTTATAATCAAAATTTATCCCCCGATCAGTTTTATTATCGGATTTTTCTTGATCTTTACTGCCTTAAAGGGACAAAGCTCCTGACAGCAGTAACATTTGATGCAGGCTTCATCAATGATATACGCCTGTTTTTTACCATTTGAATTTTTGCGGATTTCTATCGTGTGCTTCGGACAGCTTCGTTCACATTCGCCGCAGCCGACACACAGCTTTTTGTTTATAACGGGACGCGGCTGTAACCAGGAGTTGAGCCGTCCGCCGAACATTGTGGGGAGCTTTGCAAGCAGTGAGCTTCCGCCCTTTCTTTTGGTGTCGGGCTTTGCGAAATCATCGACTGTAAAATCTCCGACCGTCTCATCGCATATAAGCGTCACATCCTCTGCTTTTTCGGGACAGTATCCGCGCCGTACACCCTCCTCAAGCATGATTATCCCCTCTGCTTTGATAATGGACGTACCAACGATATCCACCGTGAACGGATTCACACCCGAGAGCAGACATCCGAGCTTTCTCGGCTCACCTCCCGTCGGACCGTTACCCTCCATTGCGAGTATACCGTCAAGAATGTTGAACGTCTTTTTTTCGCTGTGAAGCATCTCGCAGAGGTCAACAAGCATTGAGGAAAAATCGTTATAATCCGGAAACCTTGCGTGCATCTCAAACTTGGTTACACCCGGCACAGTACCGAAATAATTTTTTACCGCACCGCTGTAACCGGTCAGGGAGTGACTTTTCAGCTTGGCAAGGTTTACGATAACATCCGAATCAAGAATCGGCGAGATGATATCGAACATTTTTGAAGTTTTTGCGAGAGGTGCATTAACATTTTTCGATGACGTGTCAAAATTCAGCTTTACGCCGTATTTCTCGGCAACCTCATAAAGTCCGCATCCCTTATACGCCGCACTGAGAGTCTGAGCTGTATAAAGCCCACCGGGACTTTCGGCAATGATTATCTCTGCGGCAGTTTCCTTTAATATGCGAATCACGGCCTCGAGCACGGCAGGATGTGTTGTCGCCGCCGCTTCGGGACTCTTTTTCATGACCATATTCGGTTTTATAACAACGCGTTTGTCATTGAACATATCCTTGACGCCAAGCTTATTAAGCTGACATCTGAGCAGGTTTTCAATCAGGTCAACGTCATAACTCTCAACCCTGTCAAGACATACGCCTTCCTTTGGATTAAAGGTCATAACGCCCTCACATTTGTAAAATCCCGAACAAACTCGGGGTATGATTTGTTAATACAGCTCATATCGTCAACGGTAACGTCACCGACACAGCCTGCCGAAGCCGCAGCCGCCGCCATTGCGATACGGTGGTCATTATAGGAACAAACGCATCCACCCATCAGCTTGTCCTTGCCCGTGATTAGGAGTCCGTCCTCGGTTTCACTGACATCTGCACCAAGAGAGGTGAGCATTGCCGCAGTGGTCGCGATTCTGTCGCTTTCCTTTATGCGGAGTCTGCCTGCGTTGTAAATACGTGTCGTACCCTGTGAAAGCGCCGCCATAACCGCAAGCGCAGGTACAAGGTCGGGTATATCCGAAGCGTCGATATCGCTTGCCGTAAGCTTGCCTGCGCGTGTCACGGTAACAGTATCACCGTCCCATGTAACGCCTGCACCAAAACGGCTCACGATGTCAAACAGTGCAAAATCGCCCTGCTTTGTGTCACGGCGAAGTCCCGTCATGGTAACGTCACCGCCAATTGCCGCCGCAACCGCGAAAAACGCCGCTTGTGAACAGTCTCCCTCAACGTCGATATCACGAGGAACGAGCTTTGTTCCTTTGAGCGTATAACCCGTATCGGTTTCAATTATATCCGCGCCAAAGCGACGAAGCACGTCAACCGTGAGGTCTGCATACGGCTTACTCTCAAGACGCGTGGTGAGCGTTATTTTGCTCTCTCCGTCAACCTGAGTCAACGCAAACAGAAGTCCCGTAACAAACTGCGAGGAAATGTCACCGCGCAGACTGTATTCGCCCGCCGTGAGCTGTCCCGAAACACTGAGCGGTAAGAAATCGCCGTTTTCGGGATATGTAAGACTCGCACCGTTTGATGTGAGCATGGATTTGTATATATCGGTCGGACGCTTCGGTAAACGTCCCTCACCAATGAAGGTAACATCAACACCGAGGGATGCCGCAAGCGGAATGAAGAAACGAAGCGTTGACGCAGATTCGCCGCTGTTCACTTCGCCGGCAGATATACCGCGTGCACATGGCTTGCCGATGTAAAATGTGCGCTCATCCTCGTTATAATCAAGCGTCGCACCAAGAGCACGAAGCGCATTTGCGGTCGCCTTGACATCGTTTGATAAGTCAACACCGCGTACGATCGAATCCCCTGCCAAAGCCGCACAGATAAGCGCACGGTGTGCCTGGCTTTTCGATGAAGGAATACGCACCTTTCCCGCTATTTCACAGGGAGTAAATGTCATGTTTTTCATATAAGTTCTCCAATAGCTTCAAGGGGAAGCTTCTTAACAGTCGCCTTGCCGAGCTCATCAAGTAAAACAAAGGAAATCTCATTGGCTCGGCGCTTCTTGTCCGCACCGACAACGGCGAGCAGCTCGTCCTTTTTATAATCCATCACCGTCGGCAGTGACCACGCTTCAAGAGATGCGCGTATCCTTGCCTCGATCGACTTATCATACCCGAGTGCCGCACCGATACGTGCCGCGTAAAGCATACCTATACCAACCGACTCACCGTGTGAGAAGCGTGTAAAACCGCCAAGCTTTTCAACTGCGTGACCGAGCGTGTGACCGTAATTGAGAATCATGCGAAGTCCGCTCTCAAACTCGTCCACCTCAACGACATGAGCCTTTATTTTCATACATCTGTAAACCATATCCGCACGACTTATCGAGCGGTCCGCGATACCGTCAAACAGCTCCGCGTCGGCAATACAACCGTATTTTATCGCCTCTCCCATACCGTCATCTATGTAACGCTGCGGCAAGGTTTCAAGGAATCTGCTGTCTGCAATGACCGCAATGGGCTGATGGAACGCACCGACAAGATTTTTACCGACTGCGAGGTCAACGCCCGTCTTGCCGCCGATTGACGAATCGATCTGTGAAAGCAGAGTTGTCGGCACCTGCATAACGTCGACACCGCGTAAATATGTCGCCGCCGCAAAGCCGGTCATGTCTCCGCAAACACCGCCTCCGAGTGCGATAACAAGTGAGCCGCGTGTTAATTTCGCGCCTGCAAATGCCGCATACATATCGGATACGGTTTCAAGCGTTTTCGAGGTTTCACCGGCAGGAAAAACGAACCTCCCTGCAAGCTCTTTGGCACATTTTGCAAGCTCCGAGATAAAATGCTCCGACCACAATTCGTTCACGTTGCTGTCTGTAACGAGAAATATACGGTCGTATTTTTTATCTTCAAAAACGTCCGCAAGTGCATCGGCGAGGATATTCTCTCCGACGTATATATTGTAATTACCGCATGAGTGGGTGACATTGATTTTATTCATATATGTAACCTTTCGGGGGAAGCACATAGACTTCCTGAAAATATAAAATACCTATAATATCATACCACAGATCATGTAATTTTGCAATAACACAAATAATAAATTTTAATTTTCTTCAAAGAAGGTTTATATTTATGATGAAAAAGAAAAAAACTATCTTTAAAAAATATGTAAAAAGTTCGCCATATTCCCGAAAATGACTTGACAAGACACATTTTGGTGAAGTATAATTGATATAGTGACTCTTTGAAGGAGGGCTGTAATTGAAAATAGATTGGAACCGTAAATATACAACGCTCGCTGTATATACAATTCTCACGGCACTCGCGATCATTTTGCTTTGTGTCATGGTTTTGAATTTTAACGGCGTAAAAGCGGTTTTGAAAACAGTTAACGGCATTATGACACCGTTCTATATCGGACTTGCCGTTGCGTATATTGCAAACCCGATCATGAAAATGTCGGAGAAGCATATATTCCGCTTTAAAGTGACAACAGAGAGGCGGCTGAATCTCAAACGCGGACTCTCAATCGCACTTTCGCTTATCGTGCTTGCGATCATTTTAACAATACTTTTCCTACTCATCATACCGCAGGTAATATTAAGCCTTACCGACCTTGCCTCAAAAATGAGCGGCTACATCGAAAAAACCCTCGCATGGCTTGACTCTTTCCTGCCCGATTCGATATTTGATAGCGCAAATCTTTCAATCGAAAACTTCTTCGATACAATTATGAACTTCTTCACCGATTCAACTCTCGGCGAGGAGCTCTCCGGAATTTCTGCAAGTCTTGATCTCATAACCAATAATCTCGACTCGCTCCTTTCAAACTCCGTGATGATCTTAAAGAATTATTTGCCGCTCGTTTTCAGCGCATTTGCAGGACTTGCAAACGGTGTTCTCAATATCGTCCTCGGAATTTTCTTTGCGATATATATTCTCGCATCCAAGGAAAAGCTGATCGCTCAGATAAAAAAGGTCTTCCGTGCCATCCTCTCCGAGCATCATTATAACAGTGTCATTGAATTCGGTCATTTCACAAATAAGACCTTTGGCGCATATCTTCTCGGAAAGGTGCTCGATTCGCTCGTTGTCGGTATCGTTATATTCATTGCGTTTGCAATATTCAGAATCCCCTATGCACCGCTTCTCAGCGTTATAATCGCGATAACGAACGTCATTCCCGTCATCGGTCCGTTCATCGGTGCAATCCCCGGTGTACTTATCATCTTCATCGTCGATCCCTCCAAGGTGCTCTGGTTCATCGTCATCAACGTGATTATCCAGCAGATCGACGGAAACATCATCGTTCCCAAAATACTCGGCGAAACAACCGGACTTTCTTCACTTTGGGTACTCTTCTCAATAACCGTTTTCGGCGGCTTATGGGGACTTTTCGGAATGTTCATCAGCGTTCCGATCTTCGCAATAATCTATATGCTCATAAAGCTTTATGTTGAAAGACGACTGCGCGACAAGGAGCTCCCGATCGCAACCGAGGATTACTACTGCGAGCATGAAAAACGGGAATTCGTTGAAAAAGACGATAATAAACATTCCTTTGCTGCACGTATCAGAAATACAACAAATGCAATTACAAAGCAAACCCTCGGCAGCAAATTAAAAAACAAGCTGAAGAAAAAAGAAAAGACCGATTCCGACGATAACAAAAGCAACAAAGACAACTAAAAAAATTGGCGATACTTGGTTTCATGACCGAGCGTCGCCTTTTCTGTCTTTCGCCGATGAGTCACTCAAAGCGACCGAACAGACAAAAGCCAACATTTCTCCGATTTTATCTGCTATAATAATATCAGCAAGAATCAAAACGGAGGATAATACAAATGCAAACAATAAAAACGACCAATCTTGTCAAACGCTATAAAGACCTGACTGCCGTCAATAAGCTTTGCCTGGAAATCGAGCAGGGTGAATTATTTTCTCTGCTCGGAGTGAACGGTGCGGGAAAGACCACAACCCTTAAAATGCTTTCCTGCCTGACAAAGCCTACAGACGGGGACGCGATTGTCGGCGGATTCAGCATTACAAAGGAAGCGGAGCAGGTGAAGCGTCTGATCGGTGTATCACCGCAGGAAACGGCAGTTGCACCGAACCTTACCGTGAAAGAAAACCTCGAGCTGTTCTGCGGTATTCACGGCTTTACAAAAGAAAAAACGCAAATGAAGATCAAGGAGCTTTCCGGGCTGTTCTCTCTTGATGACGTTTTACAAAGAAAAGTCGGCAGATTATCGGGCGGACTTAAACGACGTGTCAGCATTGCAATGGCACTCATCAGTGAACCGAAAATTCTGTTTTTAGACGAACCGACGCTCGGGCTTGACGTCATTGCAAGACATGATCTGTGGGATACTATCCGATCTCTTAAGGGCAGTGTGACCATTATCCTGACCACACATTACATGGAAGAAGCCGCGGCACTTTCCGACCGTATCGGCATCATGAAGCACGGCAGACTTCTTGCACTCGGAACAGTCGAAGAACTGAAGAAAAAAGCCGGGAGCGATGACTTTGAAGCGGCTTTTGTGTCGATTGTAAAGGAGGAAACGGTATGAGAATGATGACTTTTGCAAAAAGGTGTACAAAAGAGATCCTGCGCGATCCGATAAACCTCGGCTTTGGACTGGGATTCCCTTTGGTCCTGCTCTTGCTTCTCAGTGCCATTCAGGCAAATATTCCCGTAAACCTCTTTGAAATTGACACGCTCACTCCGGGCATTACCGTATTCGGACTCTCATTCATGACACTGTTTTCCGCAACTCTGATCGCAAAAGACCGTGAGACCGCCCTCTTGCAGAGACTTTACACAACACCGCTTACGGCTTCCGACTTTATCATGGGATATATGCTTCCGCTACTCCCCATTGCGCTCGGACAAACTGTTATCTGTTATTTGTTTGCAGTGCCGCTTGGATTAACCGTCAGCGTGAATATTATTTATGCCGTCATCGGGATGATACCCATGGCAGTCTTCAATATTTCACTCGGACTTTTATGCGGAAGCATCTTTAGCGTCAAGCAGGTTGGCGGCATTTGCGGAGCGTTACTTACCAATCTATCCGCATGGTTTTCGGGTGTTTGGTTTGATTTAGAGCTTGTCGGCGGTTTATTTGGGAAAATAGCCTATGCACTTCCCTTTGTCCACGCAGCGGAAATGGAAAAAGCGTTATTTAACGGTAGATTCGAGCTTGCAGGTGCACATATCCTGCCGATTTTATTATACAGTTTGCTTATAAGCGCAGTGGCAGTGTTCGCTTTCCTGCGGCAAATGAAAAAACAGTAAGGATCGAAGCAATGAAATACAAACTCATTATCGACAAAAATGCAGAAGAAGAAATAATTATGGTGGTCCATGCGCCGTCCTATTTAACGGAACAAATTGAGAATCTTGTCTGCTCCTTTTCGGGTACAGACTACATCATGGGCTATAGAGACGATGAGACACGAAAGCTGACATTCACAGAGATCGAATGTATTACCGTTATTGACAGAAAGGTGATCGCCATTGACACGAACGGAAAACACTATCACCTCCGTGACAGACTTCGCGATTTGGAATCCATTCTGCCCTCCTATTTTATACGCATCAATAAATCCGCCATTGCCAATGAACACCGTATTCTGCGTTTCGATGCAACATTCAGTGGCGGCGTTGATGCGATATTCAGATGCGGTTACCGTGAGTATGTTTCAAGACGGTG
Source organism: Clostridia bacterium (assembly GCA_017466685.1). Lineage (GTDB taxonomy): Bacteria > Bacillota > Clostridia > Oscillospirales > CAG-272 > Flemingiibacterium. The sequence goes on along the minus strand of JAFTTS010000028.1, from coordinate 23,080 downwards.
CTTTGCGCAAATTAAAAGGAGGTATGAAGGGATATGAAAAAGATCGTTCTGGAATTTTTCCGCCGTGGTCTGCTTGCCTTCGGTTTCGGACCGCTCGTTTTGGCGATATTATATTTTATTTTACAGCATCAATGCGGTATTCAGAGCCTGACAGTCAACGAGGTCTGCATCGGGATCGTTTCTTTATCCGTCCTTGCCTTTGTTGCCGGCGGTATGAACGTCATATATCAGATCGAACGCTTACCACTGATGGTGGCAATTCTGATACACGGCTGCGTTTTATATATCGGTTATCTTGTGACCTATCTGCTCAACGACTGGCTGGAGCGCGGTATTATTCCGATTTTGGTTTTTTCCGTCATTTTTGTTCTCGGCTATCTGGCAGTCTGGGCAATCATTTATTCCATAATCAAAAGGAATACGGGCAAGGTCAATGAAATGTTAAGAGAGCAGCAAAAAAATGCGAAAGATAAATAATATAATATATAAAAATGGGAGGCGGCATGACTCAAATTATGCTGTCTCCTTTAAATATAAACGGGATACCGAAAATACGATATCCCGAAAATTATTATGTTCAATGATTGTTCTTATGAAGAATTCCGAGAAGCTCATCAAAATCGTCGTCGGAAATGAGCTCGTCACCCTGTTCCTTAGGAGCTTCGGTAGCTTCCTCTGCCTTTTCAGCCTTGGGAGCAGCAGGAGCAGCCTTTTCAACCTGAGCGGCAACGGGAGTCTGCATACTCTTGGGAGCAGTGTCAAAACCGGTTGCAATAACAGTTACGCGCATTTCATCCTCAAGGTTGGGATCGAACGCAACACCGAAGATAACGTTTGCATCGGGATGAGCCTCACTCTGAACCATGCTGCAGGCAACGTCAACTTCTTCAAGTCCGATATCGGGAGAAGCTGTGATGCTGACAATGATACCGCGTGCACCTGCGATGGAGGTTTCGAGCAAGGGACTCGAGATAGCAGCCTTTGCCGCAAGCTCTGCCTTTTCCTTGCCGGTTGCATTTCCAACGCCCATGTGAGCATAACCTGCGTTAAGCATGATAGCGGAAACGTCTGCAAAGTCAAGGTTAATGAAACCGTCAACAGTAATAAGCTCGGCAACGCTCTGTACACCGTGACGAAGTACATCATCGGCAACCTCGAAAGCGTTGATGAGAGTGATTCTTGTGTCGGAGACCTGCTTGAGTCTCTCGTTGGGAACGATGATAAGGGAGTCGACAACCTCAATAAGGTTCTTAATGCCTGCCTCAGCCTGATTCATACGAACCTTGCCCTCAAATGCGAAGGGCTTGGTTACAACGCCGACTGTGAGAATACCCATATCGCGTGCAGTCTTAGCAACGATAGGAGCAGCACCTGTACCGGTACCGCCACCCATACCGGCGGTTACGAATACCATATGTGTTCCCTCGAGAACCTTCTTGATCTCCTCGATCGATTCCTCGGCAGCTCTTGCACCGATTTCGGGATTAGCACCGGCACCGCGGCCCTTGGTAACCTTTTCGCCGATATCTATTTTGGTAACAGCACTCGATTTTGCGAGAGCCTGTCTGTCTGTGTTGATAGCAACAAATTCAACGCCGCGTACGTTAGCAGCGATCATACGGTTAACAGCGTTATTACCGCCGCCACCGACTCCTATTACTTTTATATTTACATTGCCGAAATTGTTGTCAAGTTCAAATGCCATTTCTGTTATCCTCCTAAGAATTTTTATGTCCGATCATCGAAATCCTTCGATAAAAATATCTATATAATAATATAATAATATTAAATCGCGTCTTTTGCAAGGGATTTTTAAAAAGTTCAATATTTTTTTACGATTAATGCATATTTAACGCCGTTTTAATCGTCAAATGCGATAACGAGCTCCGGATTTTTTATAACCGGACACTGCGTCGGGTCAGTTGCGTCGATAGTTGCCGGGATCTTGTCCGCGAAAACCGCATTATCGAGCATACTTGCAACGGCAGTCAGCTTTGTTCCGAGCTCATCACCGTTTCCGAAATCAATGAGATATATTCCGTCCGATATCAGAGCAAGATTAAATCGGTCACGAAGGTCAAACGCCGTCGTGCGCGAATACATATGGCTTGATTCAAGTGCATCAAGATAAGCCGTGACATACTTTTCTGAAACCTCTGCCGCAAATTCAACATCGCCGCCGACGACGACCGAATCTATCTCCGGCAGTAAGATCTCAATAAGTCCCGAGCCGTCAAGCTCTGCCCTATCGTAAACACGGTCAAGAACACGCAGTGCATCCGAGAGAACAAAATATTCCCCGTACAATTCGCACATATAGCTCGGCGAATCCTCCGTGACACTGATAAGGAGCGTATGCGGAAGTTTGCGAACAACACGTGCATCCTTGATATAAGCGAGCTTCTGTGTGAGAATTTCAAGATCCTCATCCGAAACCTCGTAAAGGCTTAACCCTTCCTCAATTCCGCAAAGCTCAAGTATTTCCTCTTTTGTGTAACGCGAGGAACCGACGACCTCGATTTCCTCAATGCGAAAGAACACTGCAAGACATATAATAACAAAAATCGCCACGATCACAGCGAAGATCATAAAAAACGCGAATCGCTTCAGATTTTTTCGTTTACGTTTCTTTCTTGCGAACTTCTGCAGATTTTCCTTGCTTTTTATCTGCGAAAGCTCTTGTTCATCGCCGGTAAAGAATCTGCTCTCCCGGCGGTCATTGTTTCGGCTCATGATGGTGCCACCCGCGAAAGCTGTATCCTTTCCCTTAAAATACCGACTGATATGACCTCACACAGTCAAATGCAAAGCCAAAATACCGCCTTTATAATATTATAGCATAACTACTTTCAAAAAGTCAAGTAATTTGCACCGATTTGTATCATTATTTGATTATTTTTTAATATTGCGTCTGTTTTTCGACTTTGCACCGCGAACAAGCTCACAAAGATCGAAATATATACTGCGGTTAGCATCCGGAAGCGCGAATGCTCCGATATTCTTCGACATTGACATCCTGCGCTCATCATTTTCAAGCAGTGACACAAGTGCCTCACCGATAACTCCGCCCGTCAGCTCCTTTTCCTCAAAAAGCAGAGCCGCACCTGCATCTGCAAGCACCTTGGCATTCTTATACTGATGATTATCCGCAACGTGAGGAGACGGAATCAGCACACAGCATTTTCCGAGTGCCGCAAGCTCCGAAAGTGTCATCGCACCTGCACGGCTGACAACGATATCCGCCGCCGCCATAAGCTCGGGCATATTGTATATATACTCGCGAACACTGATATTTTCGCATTTGTCAAGTCCGTACTCACGAGCCTTCGCACTCGCCGCTTCGTATTCGATCGCACCTGTTGAATGAATGTGGAGAAGCTCGGGGTGATTTTTCGTATAGTCACGCATGAAATCGAGCATCTCATCGTTGACCTTTTCAGCGCCCATACTTCCGCCGCAGGAAAGCAACAAATACTTATATTTGCCCGTAATACCGAGCTTTTCTCTTGCCGCAGAGTATTCGAGCGATGAAAACTCCGGCTTTATCGGGTTTCCGACCTTTACGATCTTATCTGCATAAGCTTCACCGAGAGCGGCAGCCGTAGCGTCAAAATTCGTATAAATACGGTCAACACAGCCTGCAAGCATCTTAACCGCAACACCGGGTATGGCGTTCGATTCATGTATCGCCGTCGGTATACCCATAGATGCCGCAGCCTTTAAAAGAGGCCAGCAGACGTAACCGCCCGTACCGACAACAAGATCCGGTTCAAATTCACGAAGGATCTTCTTCGCCTTTTTAGGAGAGGTAAATGCAAGCCACGCAGACTTAACGTTATAAAACGACAGCTTGCGCTTAAAGCCTTGAACCTCAACATGGTGAAGCTTATAGCCTTCCTTTGGAACGAGCTTATTTTCGATTCCCCTTGAGGTTCCGACAAATTCGATAACCGAGCCGGGGATGTTTTCTCTGATATTATTTGCGATGGCAATAGCCGGATTAACGTGTCCGCCGGTGCCGCCGCCTGTCATCAAGACCTTCACTTTGGTTCCTCATTTCTATTTTGTCTGTTTTGAAAAGCGCGATATTGAAAGAACGATTCCCATTTCCGCAAGAAGTACGAGCAGGGATGAACCGCCGTATGAGAAGAATGGAAGTGAAATTCCCGTATTGGGGATGGAGTTGGTTACAACGGCGATGTTGAGTACAGCCTGTATCGCGATTTTACCGATGATACCCATAACAAGCAACTTCGAATAAATATCGGGAGCGTTCATCGCAATAACGATACCACGCCAGATAAGGAGCGTAAAGAGAAGTATCACCGCTATTGCACCGATAAATCCAAGCTCCTCGCAAACTATCGTGAATATAAAGTCGTTCTGCGGCTGAGAAACGTACATATGCTTCTGATAGCTGTTTCCGAGTCCCATACCGAAAAATCCGCCGGAGCCGATTGCATAAAGTCCCTGCAGGGTTTGGTAACCACCGCCCTGAGGATCATTTTCGGGATGAAGCCAGATATCAAAACGACGCTGTGCGTGCGGAAGAACACTTACAAGTATCGCAAGAATAGCACCGCCGGCACCAATTCCGGGAACCATCCAGAAGCTCGGTGCACCGCTTGCATAAATCAGTATAACACCGATAAGTGCCATAATTATCGTACCCGAAAGGTGCTTTTCAAGAAGAACGAGCACACAAACCACACCCGTTATAAAAAGCGGAGTGAAAACGCCGTATTTATATCTTTCGAGCTTACTTGCAGGCGGAGTGATACGCTCATAAAAGCGGTCAAAATACCACGCAAGCATCATCGCAAGAGCGAGCTTCATAAACTCGGAGGGCTGTATTTCCGTGATACCGAGGTTGATCCAACGTCTCGCGCCGCCATGTTCGATGGTAAGTCCCGGTATAGGAAGCGGAACGATCATCATTACAACAAGGAACACAAGAAACGCCGGAACAGACAGCTTACGCAGTACCTCAGGCGGAAAGAATTTTATAACGCCTGCCATTACGATAAGACCGCCGATTGCGAAAACGAACTGTCTTAAAATGATATAATAGCTGTCGCCGTATGTATTTTTCGAATAAGCATAGCTCGCCGAGTAAACCATTATCGTTCCGAATGCAAGAAGTATCAGAACGATGATGAAGAACACGTAATCAATGCTTCCCTTTTCGCGAACGAGATCATGCGTCACAAGCTCACGCTGGGCAACGGCTTTTTTATTGACCGTGTAATTTTTCTTGAGCCATTCGCGAAGCTGTGCGATTTTTCCCGGCTTTTCCGGAGCAGGAGCGGCAGTCACGTTTTTCTGCATCTGCACAGGACGCATATTGGTCCGCGTTTGCTGTGAATTTACCGTGGGCTGCTTCTGTGCCACCCTTGACTGCTGTACGCTGTAGGTCGTTCTTGCCGGAGCACGATGTCCCTGTGCATAACGGCGATTCTGTGCTGCAGCGTTACCGGAGCCTTGATTCACCGTGCGTCTTGCCTGCATTGTCTGCTGCTGACGAGCGGTCTGCGGCTGATTTTGTGCCGCTCTGTTATTTTTCTGCGGCGTATTGCTTGCACGCCGTGCTGTATTATCGGTTTGACGGTAATGATAGTTTCTGTTATCCCCGTGCAAACAAATCACCTCTTTTTTCTTTTATACTCCAAAATATGCGATTATTCCTGCAATAACGGTCACAAGCGAAAAAACTCCGACGATCTTTAATTCTGACCATCCGCATTTTTCAAAATGATGATGTATCGGCGCCATCTTGAAAAGTCGCTTCTTGGTGAGCTTATAATATCCCACCTGGAGCATGACCGATGCGGCTTCACAGATATAAACAATACCGACTATAACGATTATAAGCGGTTCATTTATCATATAAGCCATACCGATCGCAAGACCGCCGAGGAAAAGTGAACCTGTGTCGCCCATAAAGACGCGTGCAGGATAGAAATTGTAAACAAGGAAGCCGAGACAGGCACCCATTGTTATCGCCGAAACAATAACCGTCGGCAGTGCAAGCGAGGTAAATCCGATCACCGCGAAGAATGCACCGAGTGCAAGCGTCACGCTCGAAGCAAGACCGTCAATTCCGTCCGTGAGATTTACCGCGTTAACGATGCCCGTTATAAGAAGTATCGATATAATATAATAGAATATGCCAAGATCAAGCGATATATCGGTGTACGGAATCGAAAGCTCGGTTGTGATGTTACCCGTTAATTTGAGTGCCGCGAGGAAAAGTCCCGCAGATATAAGCTGGAGAAGATATTTCTGTGCAGCGGTAAGTCCCTCATTTCTGTGATTCTTGAATTTCGTCAAGTCATCAACGACACCGATAGCACCGTTGGCAAGCGCAAAAATCATAACGATAACGGCAGTTATGATTCCATTGTCCACGCCGTTTATATTCATAACGATCGCCATGGTGGCAAAGATAAATATCGACGCCGCAATAAAGCAGATACCGCCCATAGTCGGCGTGCCCTCTTTGCTCTTATGCCATCTCGGACCGATATCGAGTATCTTCTGTCCCATTTTCATGCCGCGAAGCTTTGGGATAAGTATTCTTGCAAAAATTGCTGTGAGCGCGAATGTTAAAACAAGCGCTGTGATGAAATATACTATCATGACTGACTCCTTACGCCTGTGATTCTGTTTTTTCGTCTGTGAGACGCTTTAATTCCTCAATAACACGCTCAAGACGTACCGCACGGCTTGCCTTGAAAAGCACGGCATCTCCGCGACGAAGCAGATCAAACACCGTCCTTGCCACGGCACTTACATTCTCCGTATTTGTGTTAACGCTGATATTTTCGGGCTTCATTGCGTGATTTATAGCACCGAGCGCGATATTTTCCGCTTCACGTCCGAACGTGACGAGATTTGTAATATGTCTTGCGGCAACGAGCGTTCCGACCTCCATGTGAAGCTGCTTTGAATATTCGCCAAGCTCACGCATATCGCCAAGCACCGCAACACTGCGGCAATTATTCTTCTCTGCCATACGGCGAAGCACTTCAACCGCCGCCTTCATCGATTCGGGACCTGCATTGTAACAGTCCTCGATGATCGTGATACCGCCGTATTCGTAAATATTCTGTCTCATTCCCGTATTGCGAAAAGACATAAGTCCTCGCTTGATATCCTCGTCGCTCATTCCGAGAAGAACACCGACAACAAACGCATACGTCGCATCGTAAACATTGTGCCGTCCTATCGTCGGGATTCTGACGTTCGTAACAACACGTTTTCCAGCAACGAGATCAAACTCCGTGCTGTCCTCATATTCGCGTATATTAAGCGCACGGTAATCGGCAAGCGGATTCTGGAGCGAAACAAAGATAATGTTCTGTTTAAGCTTACCCTTCTGTGCAAAAAGCATCGGCTCGTCGGCGTTGAGTATAACATAACCGTCCTCGGGAACACCCTCGACAATTTCAAGCTTTGCCTTGCAGATGTTCTCGCGTGAACCAAGATTTTCGATGTGCGAGTTTCCGATGTTGGTGATCAGGGCAATGTCAGGCTTTGCAGTGTGCGTCATACGCGAAATTTCACCAAGTCCGCTCATACCCATCTCAAGCACGCAGACCTGTGAGCTCTCGGGCATCATCAGAACCGAAAGCGGCATACCGATCTCATTATTGAAGTTACCCTCTGTCTTATGAGAAACATAATTAGCACCTGCCACGGCATAAACGAATTCCTTTGTGGTCGTTTTGCCGACGCTTCCCGTGACAGCGATAGTTTTCGGATGTATACGCTCCTTGTAAGCCGCGGCGATTTTACCGAGTGCCTCCAGTGAGCTGTCGCAAACGAGTACACGTTCCGCCTGATCTTCGGCAATATCATCGGGAATACGCTCGGCAACAACTATAGCAGCACCGCGTGTCAATGCCTGTGAAATATAATCGTGTCCGTCAAAACGCTCACCCTTAAGCGCAACGAATAACGCTCCCGACTCTGCCTCACGCGAATCGGTTACAATAGCGGTAATATCATCACAAATCGAGGTACTCACACCCAAAACACGGGCAATTTCCCTTGTATCAAACACCGCTTTATTATACTTAATACCCATATTTAAAAGTCCTTTCTCTTAATATGACCGCAAAAATCAACCTGAAACGGCACTCTCGCCGTATAATTTTCTGACACAGTCAAGAACTATCGCCGATTCAGAAAACGGATGCTTGCCCGTTTCGTCAATCTCATAGTCCTCATGTCCCTTACCTGCAAGCAGGATGATATCATCGGGACGGTGATTTTCGATAACCCAACGTATCGCCTTGTCGCGTCGTTCTATAACCTTGCAGTCAGCACCCTCTGCCGCAGCACGGAGAATATCGCATATGATCGAACGCGGATTTTCGCTTCGGCTGTTATCTCCCGTGATAACCGTCAGCCCTGCCATGGTCGTTGCAATACGTCCCATTATCGGACGTTTACTTCTGTCTCTGTCGCCGCCGCAGCCAAAAACCACGACAACTCTGCCACCCGGCTTTTTCAGTGCAAGCAGTGTGTGAAGTACATTTTCAAGTGCATCCGGCGTGTGTGCGTAATCAATAAACACATCGAAATCACATTCTTTTGGAAGCGCAACCTTTTCCATTCGTCCGGGAATCTGAGCACAGTTTGCAAGAGCCTTTGCGATCACCTCGGGTTTTATATTAAATAGACGTGCACAGCTTACAGCCGCAAGTGTGTTCGATGCCATGAACCGTCCCGAAACAGGACAGCTTATCTTCCATATATCATTTTTGTCACAAAAATCGTAAGCTATTCCGCATAAACTGTCCGAGCGCAGTGACCTCGCCGTATAATCGGCAGAATCCGAGCAGATCGAATATGTAACCGACGGAATCCTTATCTCTGATCTAAGCCGTTCGGAAACCTGGGTGTCAGCGTTTATGACTGCCGCATCACAGAGCTCAAAAAGCCGACGTTTTGCGAGGTAATAATCCTCCATCGTTTCATGGTAATCAAGATGATCCTGCGTAAAGGTCGTGAAAATACCGACCGTGAAACGAAGCGGATCGAGTCTATACTGCGAGAGCGAATGTGACGACGCTTCCATAAAGACGATCTCGACGCCTGCATCCGCCATTTTTTCAAGCTCGGGATATAATACCTCGGGTGAGGGTGTTGTCATCGAGTTGACATTTGACGTGGGACTGTCAGAGAGGATATCGGTTTCGTCACCGATAAGGCATTTCACCGTTCCGATAACACCCGTGACATACCCTGCCGCCTTGAAGATCTCACGCAGAAAAAACGTCGTTGAGGTTTTGCCGTTAGTGCCCGTAACCGCAACTAAAATCATACGATCAGACGGTCTGCGGCAATATTCGTTCCACATATGAGCCGAGGCAAGACGTGCGTTTTGTACGACGATATATTTTATCTCGGGATGAGTCTCAAGATATGGTGTAACACGTTCGCAAACGATGATGCGTGCACCGTGCTCGACCGCCGTACAGATAAAATCGTGTCCGTCAACCTTGCCGCCCTTTATACAGATGAATGTGTCCCCGTTTGTACACTCAAGAGAGTTTGTGCGAAGTCTGCCGCACTCGGTCTCGAGAGAATCAAGATTTGTTCTTATAATACCGACATTTTTTGTCAGTTCTTTGATAGTTGCCATAATAGCCCTCCGCGTTATATCTTTTGTAAGATATTTACGCAGATAACGGCGTAATTATGACATCAGTCCGTACCGTCCATATATCGGAATTCGACTGTAACTATCGTTCCGGGAGCGACTTCGGTTCCTGCCTCGGGCGACTGGGATATAACCTGCGCACCCGTACCGACATTATAGTTTGTCGCACCCTCGATCTTTATATTAAGCTTTGAATTTATAAGCACCTTATTGCAATTGTTTGCAGTCTGACCGACAACATCGGGGACCGTCACCGTATCGGACGGCAGTGCATCTCCCGTGTACAGATAAACGACACCGTTATCGGTTGAAAGTCTGCTTCCGGCGGCAGGTGTCTGCGCAACGATAACGCCCTTGTTTCCGCCGATGATCTTAAACGAAAGCTTGCGGTTTGTTAAGTGAAGTGTTGCATCCTCGGTCGTCCAGCCTGTGAAATCGGCAACGCCAACGTCTATCGATGCAAGCTCTTCCTCCGTATACTGCGGCTCATAACCGAGATACGGCATTGCAACCGAAAGAAAATTAGAAATATACGGTGCCGCAACGATGCTTCCGAACGAACCACCCGAGGTCGGCTCATCAACGATGATTATAACCGCAATCTGAGGATCGTCAGCCGGTGCATATGCAACAGTCGAACCAACGCGGTAAGGACGGTCTGAGGTCACCCATTCGTCCTCAAACGATACAACATTACCTTCTGCATCGTAGTATACCCACTTATCCTGCTTCTGTGATGTACCGGTCTTTGCGGCAACGCTGTAGCCCTTTGTGTATGCGTTTTTCGCGCCGCCGTCCGTTGCAACACCCTCTGCAAGGATGCTTGTTACCGTTTTGCAGGTTTCCTCGGAGAAGATCTGCACCTTCTCGTTGGTTTCATAGGTTTCGATAACATTTCCGTCATCGTCAACCATTTCCTTGAGCACATGAGGCGTTACAAGATAACCGCCGTTAGCAACGGTACATATCGCGGTAAGCTGCTGTAATGGCGTCACCTTGAATGTCTGACCGAACGAATATACCGCAAGCTCGACAACATTCATCGATTCCTTGCCAAGCGAAATACTGCTTGCCTCACCGGTCAGGTCAACGCCGGTCTTACCTGTATATCCGAGTGCTTCAAAATATTTATAAAATGTATCTCTGCCGATCTTTTCGATGGTGTTCATCATAAGAGGGTTACAGGACTGCTGAAGTCCGCGTGCGAATGTAACCGTTCCATGTCCCCATGTACGGTGGCATGAAATAGGTAGATTGTAGCCCTTGGGTACATATGAGCCACGGCAGGTGAAAGAGTCATCGGGAGTTACAACGCCTTCCTCAAGCGCAATGGCAGAGGTGATGATCTTAAAGGTCGATCCCGGCTCATAAGGCTCGCTGACGATCTTGTTGTTCCACATCTCATAAATAAGCTCTGTGCGAAGCTTATTATACTCGTCACTACCCTCTTCGAGTCCCGAATCAGCTAACTTCTGAAGATGCTCCTCATCGAGCGCATAGGGATCGTTACAGTCATAGTTCGGATAAACCGATGCCGCAAGTATACCGCCCGTGTTAACGTCCATGACGATACCGCAGACACGGTTACCTGCCTGTGCCGATTCATACGCGGCAAGAACCTGATTTTCAAGCTCATACTGCAGACGCATATCAATGGTCGTAACAAGATTTGCGCCGTTTTCCGCGCCGACATAGCTTTCATATTTGAACGGCATATCCTTCTGGAGTGCGTCCTTCGCGGTTATGTACTTACCTGCAGTTCCCTTGAGATAGGTGTTATAAGTCGCCTCAACACCGTAAACACCGTCACCGTCGGCATTTGTAAAACCGATAAGATGGCAGGCAAGGTCACCGTAGCAATAGTAACGCTTCGATTCCGCCGCGAGATTGAGCATTCCCGTAAAACCGTTTTCGTTTATGAACGCACGGAGTATTTCCGCTGTTTCGGGATCAACATTTTTCTTTATGGTTTCATCCTGACGGTTTAATTTCTTCGATTTCTCAATAACCGTATCGTAGTCAACGCCGAGAACCTCGACGAGCTTGTTTGCGATCTTTGCCGCAGCCGCACCGGAGCCGTATTCCTCGCTTTCCTCCTCAAAATCGTATATCGCCTTGGGAGAAATAAATACGCGGTAAACGGTCGTATTTGTCGCGAGAAGGTTCATATTTGTATCAAAGATCTTACCGCGCTCGGGCGTTGTCGGCACTTCACGAGTAAGCTGATTGAGGACTATCTCCTGATATTTATCATTCTCAACGACCTGGAGATTAAAAAGTCTGAAAAGCAAGAGTACCCAGCATAAAATAACAAACAGAACAAACGCGATCATGCGGATTGACATTTGATTCCGATGTGAAAAAAGCGGCATTTTTACCTCCAAAACTACTGTAAATACGGGAAATTTCGGAGAGTAAGCGCTGAAAAATGGTGCCTACTCTCCGAAGCTTGTTCTTATGGTAATTATATTAATGTAAACCGGAATTAATACGCGGTTTAGAAGCCGAACGCGTTTCTTATACGTTCAACAAGTGAGCCGCCGAAGCTCATGATGTTATCAACGATGCTGTTCTTCTCCTCGGGAGCTTCTTCAACGATCTCGATTCTGTCCTCTTTATGTACCGTTAAATAATAACGCTCAACCTGGTCCTTTTTAACCATTCCGAGCTCGTCCTTAGCCATTGCCTCAACAACGCGAAGATCATCACGTGTTTCAAGACGCAGACGAAGCTCATTTTCCTCGGAAACAAGCGAATTATACTGTCTCTGCAGTGAGGAATTTTCGGTTGTTATCTCGCTGACCTGTACAAGCGTTGTAACGATCGACATGATAAGCACCGTAAAGGCAAGCGCAATGATAACAAGCGACATCGGGAAAGCATATTTCTTTTCGGCAGTAATTGTGTGTATCTTTACGACCGATTTGGTTTTCTTCTTAACTGCCGCAGTTTCTTTAACGTTCACTGCAGCCGTGGTACGTACACCTGACTGCTCCTGTGTCTTATTTTCCGCACCGGAGACGGTCTTTCCTGCAACGCCACGTTTTGCCGCAGGCTGTGACACAGGTGACGGACGACGTACTGCCGCGCTTGACTGTGCCGCTGTGGGACGACGGGTCTGTGCAACCGTTGAAGCCGCTGCTGACGACTGTGCGCCCTGTTTGCCGGCAACGAGCGTATCCCATGAATATTCCGTATAGGACGGATGTGTGGAGATACGTTCACCACTTGACGCCTGAGTATTCTTTTTCTTTTTGAATGCCGCTTCGGTCATTTGCCGTACCTCCTGAAATGTTTTTTAATATCAGAGCTTTTCTGCAACTCTTAATTTCGCGCTTCGGGAACGCGGATTTTCGTCAAGCTCACGCTCCGAGGGTAAGATCGGCTTGTGAGTGACTGTTTTTATCTTCGGTTTGTTTCCGCAAACGCAGACCGGGAAATTACTCGGGCAGGTGCATCCGCGTGACGCCTTTGCAAACGTCTGCTTTACGATGCGATCCTCAAGCGAATGGAAGGTTATAACCGAAAGTCTGCCGCCTACACCGAGCGCATATATAAGCGCATCAAGCGTCGGTTCGATGATCGACAGTTCCGAATTGACCTCTATGCGTATCGCCTGGAACGTACGCTTTGCAGGATGAGGACCGTCCTCGCGAGCTTTTGCAGGTATCGCGGATTTGATTATATCAACAAGCTCATAGGTCGTTTCAATGCTCTTTCTCTCGCGTACATCACAGATCTTCGCCGCGATGCGTCCCGCAAACCTTTCCTCGCTGTATTCGAATATTATCTTTTTAAGCTGTTCCTCCGAATAGGTGTTGACCACCTCACGTGCATCAAGTGCCGCATCGGGATCCATACGCATATCGAGCGGTGCATCATGCATATACGAGAAGCCACGCTCGGGAGTGTCAAGCTGGTATGACGAAACGCCAAGGTCAATTATAGCGCCGTCTATTTTATCGATGCCGAGCCTTGTAAGTACGTCTCCGACATTGCGGAAATTATCACGTACAAATTCGATACGGTCGGCATATTTTTCAAGTCTTATTTTAGAAGCTCTGATCGCCGCTGTGTCCTGGTCGATGGAAATGAGACGTCCGCCCTTATTAAGGCGTGAAGCAATCGCCTCCGAATGACCGCCGCCGCCAAGCGTACAGTCAACGTAAATACCGTCAGGCTTTATACTGAGTCCGTCTACCGATTCATCAAGCAGCACCGAGTAATGCGAAAAGGCAGGTGCCATGTTATCCATTTTTACAGTCCAAGCTCCTTCATCTGCTCTTCGATCATTGCAGCGTCATCGCCACTCTTCATAGTGTTCCAACGTTCCGCATCCCAGATCTCGGCATGATCGCCGACACCGAGGAATGCCGCTTCCTTTGAGAGCATCGCATATTCGCGAAGTCCCTGAGGGATGGTTATACGTCCGTGTGCATCGGGTGTTACCTCGGACGCAAAAGTGAAAAGGAATCGTTTGATATTTTTTGTCTGCGAATTGGGGAGGGCTGCCAGCTTCTCGCTGAACTTCTGCCATTCATCAAGATGGTAAAGCGAAAGGCAACCGTCGAGTCCACGTGAAAGCACAAATGTTTCACCGAGCGATTCACGCAGCTTCGCCGGAACGAATACACGCGATTTCACGTCGATTGTGTGTAAATATTCGCCTGTCAACATCTATGCTCACCCCTCTCGCACCTCTTTTGTGGAAATTTAAACCACTTTGAACCTAAATTCACCACCACTATTATACAACATCTTTCAAATAAATGCAATAGGTTTTGAGAGATTTTTTTGCAGATATGCAAATTATTTTTTCACTTTTTACCGATTATTCGACCACGTTTTTGTATGTTCTACTAATATATGTTTTTACTTCCAAAATATGGTTATTGATTCTTCGAAAATTCACCGATCAGATCAGCCACTCCCGAAGGAACAGCCTTACTGTAATCACAGCCGTAACGTATCATCTCGCGAACCATCGTCGAGCTTACGTGCATATACTCCGCTTTGGTCGGAATGATGACGGTATCAAGACCTGAATTTATCGAACGGTTGATAAGTGCAAGCGACATTTCATAGTCAAAATCGGTCGCCGAGCGAGCACCTTTTACGATAGTTCCGAGACCGTGCTCCGCCGCATAATCCGCAAGCAGCTCCTGTGAAACGTCAACACGGACATTCTTAATGCCGTCAAATGCCGCATGGAGCATTTTGAGTCTTTCCGAAACGGAAAAACGCTCGTGCTTCGATGAATTGACAAATGCAACAACATACACCTCGTCAAACATCGCCGCCGCACGTGCAACAATATCATAGTGACCGACAGTCGGAGGATCGAAGCTGCCGGGAATAAGAGCTTTTTTAGGGTTAAGCATAATCATAATCTCCTTATTTTTTCAAAGTCAAAACAGTGATGTAAACACGACCGTAACGGTTCTGCTTTTCGACATTGTATTTCTCTGCAAGAGCTTCATCACCGCCGAAAATATCATCGGTTTCATCCTCGCAGAAAATCCAAGCACCATCGGCAACAATTTCACTTTGGGCAAGCTTTTCGAGTGCTGTCTTAAGCATACCGCTTCCATACGGCGGATCAAGGAAAATAAAGTCAAACTTCTCGCCCTTTGTACCGCGAATATAATCGGCAAAATCCATTGTTACAACACGGCAGCGATCCCAAAGATGGGTTTTCTGTGCGTTCTGTTTGATTATAGCCGTCGCATCGGCACTTCGGTCAACTAAATGTGCCTTTTCTGCACCTCTGCTGAGTGCTTCGAGTCCGAGCTGACCGCTTCCTGCGAAAAGGTCAAGTATATGTGCATCGGGCAGGTCAAACTGTATCATGCTGAATATCGCTTCTTTAACGCGCTCTGCGGTCGGACGTGTTGCTTCTCCTTCAAGTGTTGCAAGCTTTGTACCGCGTGCACTTCCTGTAATTATTCTCATTTTTGTTTCTCCTTGTTTTCATAAAATTGAATTATAGCATCGGCGTTTGCCGCAGTGATTCCCGAAACCCTCATAAGCTCGGTCTTATCAGCCTTTTTTATAGCGGCAATACTGCGAAAATGTGCAAGTAAGCTCTTTGCCTTTATCGTACCGATGCCATCTATTTCTTCAAGCGTTGAATGCTTGAGTGTCTTTGATTTTGCGCTTTCCATTCTTCCGATGGTATAGCGGTGTACTTCCTCCTGAAGCTTATATACGAATACAAACACTGCCTGCTCACGTGCGATACTGATCTCATTCACGTCATCCGTCAGCGCACGTGTCTTGTGAAACTCATCCTTGACCATGCCGAAAACGGGTATCTCACAGCCAAGCTCCGCCATCAGCTCACGAATCACTGAAACGTGTCCGCGTCCACCATCAAGCAGTATCAGATCGGGTGCTGCGCCAAACGATTCGTCAGTCAGATGTGCAAGTCGGCGTGACAGTGCTTCTCGCATTGCTCCGTAGTCGTCAATACCGTCGGTCGTTTTTATCTTGAACGTACGGTAATCGGACTTTTTGAGCTTGCCGTTTTCTGCGACGATCATACCTGCGGTAATGTTGTCCTTGCCGAAATTCGAAATATCATAAGCCTCAATACGCTCGGGCACGACCTCCAGCGCAAGCATGGACGCAAGCTTTACAAGTATCTTGTTGTCCTTTTCCGACTGCGCCTTATAAAGAAGTGCCTGCTGTTTGGCATTATCGTAAACCATCTCGCAAAGTCTGCGGCGGTCACCACGCTCGGGTGTGCGTATATCGGGCTTATAACCGACTCGCATACGTATCGTTTCAGCAAGCGTATCAAGCTCTTCATCGGGGAGAGTGAAATCAAGTATTATCTCATGCGGAACGTACTCGCGGATATTATAAAGCTCGGACAAAAACGCCGACATATTCTCCTCGTCGATGATCTGCTCGGCAGGAAAGAGAAAATGCTCGTTATCCGTGATAGTACCGCCTCTGATATAGAAAACGGAAATACAAGAGCAGATATCGTCCGTATAAAGCGCGATAACGTCCTGCTGGGCATCGGGTGAGCCAACGACTTTTTGTCTCTGCCACAGCTTCGAGAGTGCCTCAATACGGTCACGGTATCTTGCCGCAGCTTCAAACATAAGATTCTCCGAGGCATACTCCATCTTCTCACGGAGCGACTGTTCACATTCACGGAACGAACCGCGAAGAAAGCTGTTTATCTCCTTGAAGATCGCACGGTACTCCTCGGACGTTACCTCACCTGTACACGGCGCCAAACAAAGTCCGATATGACGGTTAAGGCACGGTCTTCCCTTTCCGATGTCACGCGGGAATTCCTTATTGCAGGAAGCGATACCAAATGATTTCTGTATCGTTCCGAGGATACTGTAAACCGCCGAGATACTCGAATACGGACCGTAATATTTCGCACCGTCAGCAAGTCTGCGTCTTGTAACCGACAGGCGCGGATATTCGTCGTTCACCGTCATTTTTATATACGGGTATGATTTTGAATCCTTTAATCTGATATTATACTTCGGCGTATACTGCTTTATAAGGCTGTTTTCGAGCGACAGAGCTTCGATCTCGGTATCGGTCAGGATATAATCGAAGGAATGAACGCTCATCACCATTCGGCGAGTTTTTTCGTTATGATGCGCCGCCTCGTGAAAATACTGTGAAACACGGTTTTTAAGTGACCGTGACTTACCGACATAAACGACCTTGCCGCCCTTATCGCGCATGATATAAACGCCCGGACGCTGCGGCAGACTGTTCGCCTTCTCAAGCAGCTCTGCACGGCGGTCGTTTTTATTCATTTGTATTTCTTCGTTGTTCATACGCCCACCGTACCTTAAAAATAATCGTTAAAAAAGCAAAGACGAGCCCTCGCTGCAGCAGCAAACTACGACTCGTCAAAACTATTAAGCTCCTGCGGAAAACGTCCGCACATCAGCGATTTGTGAGCGATAGCCCACCGAGTCGCTATTATTCACCGAAGCCGGTATCGATAAGCTCGCAAAGACCGTCAAGTGCCTCATTCTCATCGCTTCCGTCTGCAATAAGGGTGATGGTCATACCCTTTGTGATTCCGAGGGAAAGAACGCCGAGAAGGCTCTTTGCATTAACGCGTCTGTCTTCCTTTTCAACCCAAAGAGAGCTCTGGAAAGAGTTAGCCTTCTGGATGAAGAAGGTTGCAGGTCTTGCGTGCAGACCGACGTTGTTCTGAATAGTAACATTACGGGAAATCATAGAATACGCTCCTAACATTAAAATTGAATATTGAAAAAATACGGTAAAATTTTGTTTTAATCTATTACCGACGCGAGGATTCATAATTTACAGCGTCGGCTATGACTCCGATTTTGAATAATACTGTTTATAGTATATCAAATTTTTATAATAAAATCAATAGTTTTTTTGCATATAAATTTACTTGTCGCAGTGCATTTTCTCTGCCATTTTCGGGTGTTTTCACAAAAAATCACTCTGTTTTTTACAAATATTACCAATTCTCACCTGTAACGTCAAATAAAAAGGAACCGTCTCAGCATAAACCGAGGCAGCTCCCATAAAATTATTTTGTTCCGTCAACCGGCTGAATATCGGTTATCGTGAGGATTCCGACAATGTTCTGGCTGTTAAAATTGATCTCCGAACCCGGTGCGATATAGGTTGAACCGCCGAGGAAAAATCCCTCCGATGTAAAAGTACCCTCGCCGATCAATGTGCACAACATATCAACGCGGTTATCGGCACTCTCGGTTTTCACCATTCTGCCGTTTTCATTTTCAATATATTTCACGGCACGTCGCGAATTTATCGTTTCAAGCGTACCGATGTGACAGTTGTGAGTTTTGCTGTTAAATGAATCACCGTTCTTGAAATAGCTCTCGGATTCACCGCTGATGTCTTTGACTATGAACGATATTCTTGCCTCCTCAAGTCGATTACCGACCGTGATCTTCTCAATAACGCCCATTCTCATCACGATTCCGGCAACAACGCCGATCACTATAACAACGATCAGAAAATCGATTATATTCGGCTTGAATTTTCTTTCCTTTTTGATTTTTATGTTCTTCTCGCTCATTATTCGGTCACCTCCGGTTTGCTGAATGCTGTACAGTATCCGATTCCGTTAAAGCCCGGCAAGCGTATATAAACCGTCGTACCGGTCGAAATGTCATATCCGCCATCGATAAGATAACGTCCGTTACTGTCGAGCGTTGCATCGGCAAGCATTGTGAGCGTCACCTTTTGATGATCGGGATAATCGTATGCGGTCGATTTT
This sequence comes from Clostridia bacterium, assembly GCA_017466685.1. GTDB lineage: Bacteria > Bacillota > Clostridia > Oscillospirales > CAG-272 > Flemingiibacterium. The sequence continues at coordinate 4,142 of JAFTTS010000028.1, read as the reverse complement.
CCGTTAACGATATCCTTACCGTAATAAACCGCATTGTCATATTCAACCGCGATTATCTCACCAAGGTTATATTTCTGAACCGAATCGACCATTTTATCGCCGATATTGAATTCAGCCGCAATATCGTCCGAAAGAGCTTTTATCTCAACAACATATTCAAGCTTCACCTTTTTCATCGGCATTTCAACCTCCTCCGACGAAAAGAGGAACACCGCAACGCCAACAGCCGCGACAATTACAAGAAGTATCACCGCATCTATGGCGTTGAATTTGCGTTTTTTGAGAGTTTTATTTTCCATACTTAAAAATCCTCCTTAAAAGACTTCGGTTTTGGCTGTGGAATCAAGAGTTTTGCGTATTGCAGAACCGAGACCGAGCACCAGCCAGAACATGAAGAACACACGGTAATTATACCAGATATAATCCGTAAGTCCCTGCGCAAGCACGGCAAGTATACCGCAGAAGACCGCCGCAGACAAGAGCTTTTCGGGACGGCTCTCATTTTTATGAAGCGTGAAGTTACTCTGCGCCCAGACAAACAGCATCGCAATGAATACAACAAGTCCGACAACGCCAAGCTCAAGTGCGATCTGCAGATAAAGATTATGCGAATGAGGCGCGGTTTCAATTCCCGAAAGAGCATACAGGCTGTAGACCGGCTTGAAGGACGCTTCACCAACGCCGACCCCTGTCTGCCAGAAATCGCTGATCATTTTGGCAACCGCTTTCCAGATGTTAACGCGGTAAGCCGTTGAGGTATCACGTAAATCACCGATGCTTGCAAAACGCTGTATTATACTGTCCGGCAGAACGAACGGCAGGAACGGTACACCGAGCATACCGAAAAGAAGTGCCGTAAGCGTATGCCGATGGTACATAAGGAAGAAGATCAGCATACCGAGTATAAATCCGAGCCATGCACCGCGCGACCATGTGTAAACAAGACATCCGCACGAAGCAAGTGCCGCAAAGCCGAGTATCAATTTCGCTCTCGGGTGCTTGGTTATTATAAACATCGCGACGCAAAGCGGAATTATCATAATGAGATATTCGGCAAGCACGTTGGGATTTTCAAAGGTTGAAACGACACGTCCCTCGATGTCTCCGAACATTTCTTTGTCATGCCATGTTGCAACGGAAAGACCGAAAAAGTTCTGGAAAAGTCCGTAAAGTGAGACGATCGTACAGGAAGAAATAAGACCGACAATACAGCGCATCACCCACTCCCTCGAGCGTATCAGGTTGACGACCAGGAAATAACCGAGCATAAACGCACAGAACACAAGTGCAGGCTTCATGCTTCCCGATGACACGGCAACAACACCGCCGAACGCCATCAGAACAAAGAATACGGCAACCATAACGTCAAGCAGTTCAAACTTTATCGACCGCTTTCCGCAAAGAACCTTGAGCATATAGCAAAGTGCCGTATAAAGCACCGCCGCAACCAGCACCATAGTCGGCGCGAACGGAAGCGCACACATTATGGCAAGAACACCGAATTCGGGCTTGATGAGAACAAGATAAAGCCCGACAAGACCACCGATCAGGCAAAGCAGGATCAGCGGATGAACAAAGAACGAGGCAACACCGAAAATAATTCCGCAAATAAAAGCGATATTGAACCGTCCCTCACCCTCTCGCCGTATTCCCTCAAGCACCTCGCGCCGTATTCCAACCACCTTAAAGAGGAAGAACCTCGAGGCAGGACTTGAAAGCAGTGCACTCGCAAGCGAATGACGCGAAGATATCATCATAACAGACGCAACAAGCATCATAAGAAGCGAGAGTATCATAACATAGTCAATATTCTCTGCTCCGAAATAGAACACACGGAAAAGATATATCAGCGTACTGTAAAGTGCAAACGAAAAGGTGAATATACCGTATGCCTTCATCGAGGCAGACATCATACGCTTAAGTCTGTCGCGTATCCATCCTAAAACGGCACTTGTTTCAATGGCACGTGAGGTGGCTCTTTTTGCCGGCATAAATAGGCGTCCCGAAAGATCAAGCCGCTTTGATTGAGTTACAAGAGCACTTTCCGAAAGCGCATTATTTTCACGTTTATAAGAAGAAAAAGCAGTTCCGACAAGTCCGCCCGAAAGCTTACGCATTATCCATGACGAAACCTTTCCGAGCGTGGAAATTATAATCGAGGAAGAAAATATATTCCTTCGTTTCCCCGGACTGTTACTTCCGTTTCGGGTATTATTCAAACGCATAACCTCCCATCATTTTACTAAAATTTAACTCTCGTCAGCTTAGAGAAAACAAGATACAACCCAAGTGACGGAGCAAAAATAATGACTGCATTAACAACATTTTTAATAAACGACGCCGTATAAGGCTCACTTCCGATAAGCCATGAAACGACCGTGCAGGCAGAAAAAACGATAACGCCGCCGATTATGATCTTCACAAGCGACAAAACGAAGCTGCGATTAAACATACCGGGGATACGCTTCGCCGCGAACACGATCAGAATAAGCGCAGATACAGCCTGTCCTGCGGCATTGGCAGCACCGACTGCACCGATGTCAAACAACCGTGTACCCGTAAGAATCGCACCGACAGCAACATTCGCGATAATTCCACCGAGTGCGGCATACATCGGTACACGCGGCATATTCTTCGCATAAAAGACACGCGAAAACAGCTCAGTCACACAGAAAAGCGGCATCGCAGGCAGGATAAAACGAAGTGCACGTGACGTGTAATAAGCATCCTCGGCGTTAAACTCTCCTCGCATATATACGATAGATATTCCCTCACCTGCAAGTACCATCGCCGCCGCCATGAACGGTATTGTTATAAAGAGTGCCGAGGTGAGTCCGCTTCTGACGGTGGAACAGAACTCTTCACTGTCGCCGCTTGCCGAAAGTCTTGATATTTTCGGGAATGTATAATTGCAGATGCTGTATGTGAGCGTTCCTGCAATGATGATGTAAATATTGTTTGCATAATCAAAAACCGTTGTCGCACCTGAAAGCACGCCTTGCGCTGTGACATTCGCGGCAAAATACTGTCCGAGAAGTGTACCTGCAGGAGCAAGCCATGAACCGATCATAATAGGCGGTGCCATTTTTATTGCACGTATGAGTGCCGGATTTTTGAAATCGAGTAATAATTTATATGAAAAGCCCTTGCGCCAAAGCGGTACGATAAGGGTGAGCAGCTGTATCAGCCAAGACAGCAGATATGCCACGGCAAGACCGTATATACCCTTGTCACCAAGCGGCGCATTGAACACCGCAAGATACAGCACAACACCTGCATTTGAAACCGCGCTGATAAGTGCCGGCGCAATGAAAGATCCCTTTGATTGAAGCACACCGACAAGCGTATACGCCGAGCCTGTGAATATCACAAGCGGAAACATTATCCTCGTCAGCGTCACCGCAAGCGAGATCGTACCCTCGTCAAGTCCTTGGGTTATAAGACGTATCAGCGGCTCGGCAAAGATGATACCGATGATCGCGAGTACGCCGCAAAGAAGCATTATAAAATTAAGGAATATGCAGGCAAAGCGGTCTGCCTCATGGCTTGATACGCCGTCTGTATCCTTTTCTTTAAAGCTGTTGTAAACCGGTATAAAGCACCCAAGCACCGCCGCCGCAAGAAACATATCGAAAAATGCAAGCGGTAACTTTGACGCCGCAGTAAAGGCGTTCGCTTCAAATGATGTACCGTAAGCGTTAGCCTGAAGCACACCGCGCAGCATACCGAGCAGCTTTGCGATAACAGTCGCACCCATCATAACGGCAACCGTTCTGACGGCACGTGCGCCCTTTTTGCTCTCGTTAATTTCCATTTTCGTCTCCATCATTATGTGAGCTTATCCCGGTGTCCGCCGAAAGCAGATCGGGACGGCACTCACGTGTCTTTTTGAGAGCTTCCTCGTGACGCCATTTTTCGATATTCGCATGATGCCCCGATAAAAGCACCTCGGGAACAAGTCTGCCGCGAAAATCGTAAGGCCGCGTATACTGCGGATATTCAAGCATTCCCGATGCGATACTCTCACCGCGCCAACAGTCCTCGTTTGTAAGTACGCCCTCGAGCATGCGCGAAACACAGTCAACAAGCACGCAGGCAGGCAGTTCACCGCCCGTAAGTACATAGTCGCCGATGGATATCTC
>JAFTTS010000027.1 GCA_017466685.1 Clostridia bacterium | reverse complement strand
CCGTCGTATGTTCCGACCAGCTTTTCACGAACATCCTCGGGCGATCTCTCGCCTATCTTATCGAGTACCGCACGCTCACGTGTTTCGTCGAACACCTTCATATTGTTCGCAAGCTTATATTTTGCAACACTCTCGGCAACGCGCATACGTTTTTCGAGAAGTGCTAAAAGTTCTGTGTCGATAGCGTCAATTTCGGCTCGACATTGTGACAGATCCTTCATAAAACCCTCCATAGGTAAAACTATTACTTTGCGCTCCAACGTGCACTGCTGCCGCACGGAAGTACAGCTCCCGTCTGTGTCACGGGCAATCCTATTTCATCTGCAGTCACTTTACCGCCATGCTTCGTGCCAACGTGAAGATTTAAAAGATATCCCGTTGTTGAAGCGGAAAGTCCTGTTGTGTACGAATTAAGTAAGAAAAACAGCGGCTCATCGGAGAGCACCTGCGTTGTCAGTGCAACGAGATCGTCGATGTTTTCTTCAAGCTTCCAGACCTCACCCGAAGGTCCGCGTCCGTAGCTCGGCGGATCCATGATAATCGCATCATAACGGTTACCGCGGCGTATCTCACGCTCAACAAATTTCTTGCAGTCATCGACAATATAACGTATAGGTGCATCGGCAAGTCCCGAAAGCTTTGCGTTTTCTTTACACTGTGCAACCATTCCTTTTGCCGCGTCAACGTGACACACAGCCGCACCTGCCTTTGCAGCCGCAACAGTCGCACCGCCCGTGTAACCGAACAGATTGAGCACCTTGATAGGACGGTTTGCCTCACGTATCAGGCGCGAAAACCAATCCCAGTTGACAGCCTGCTCGGGGAAAAGTCCCGTATGCTTGAAGCCCATAGGACGAATGATAAATTCAAGGTCTAAATTCTTATATTCAAGCTTCCATTCGGCAGGCAGCTTGTTTTCACGCCATGCACCGCCACCCGATGATGAACGGCGATATACAGCGTCCGCCTGCTTCCAAAGCTTACTTTTCTTTTGTCCGTGCCAGATCACCTGCGGATCGGGACGTATAAGGATGTATTTTCCCCATCTTTCAAGACGTTCGCCGTCCGAGGTGTCGAGGAGCTCATAATCCTGCCAATTATCGGCTTTCCACATTTATTTTACCCTGTTCCTTTGTTATTTATTTTCTTCCCCCATAGACTGTGAGAAAATGTCAATTTGCATATCTGATTGTGACTGTGTTCCCGAGGGTTCTCGCCATGGGAGATTAAGATGCTCATAGGCAAGTCTCGTTACACAGCGTCCGCGAGGAGTACGCGAAAGATAACCGATCTGCATAAGATACGGCTCGTATACGTCCTCGAGCGTTATTGCCTCCTCACCGACAGTCGCCGCAAGGGTTTCAAGTCCAACGGGACCGCCGCCGTAGAACGTGATAATGGTTTCGAGCATCTTACGGTCGATATTATCAAGACCAAGCTCGTCTATCTCCATCATATTGAGTGCCGCCGAAGCGGTCTTTCTGTCAATCTTACCGTCACCGCGTACCTGTGCAAAGTCGCGTACACGTTTAAGTAAACGGTTTGCAATACGAGGTGTACCTCTGGAGCGTGACGCAAGCTCAAGTGCACCGTCCTCGTCGATCTCAACGCCGAGAATCGAGGCTGAACGGCGAATGATGAACGCAAGCTCCTCAACTGTATAAAGCTCGAGTCGAAGCAGTACACCAAAACGGTCACGAAGCGGAGTTGTAAGCTGTCCTGCACGTGTCGTTGCGCCGATAAGCGTAAATCGCGGAAGCGGAAGATGAATACTCTGTGCAGACGGGCCTTTACCGATAATGATATCAACGGCATAGTCCTCCATCGCAGGATAAAGTATTTCCTCAACCTGGCGCGGCAGACGGTGTATCTCGTCTATAAACAGCACATCTTTTTCATTAAGATTGGTGAGCAGTGCCACAAGATCTCCCTGCTTTTCGATGGCTGGACCGCTCGTTACGCGAATATTTACGGCAAGCTCATTTGCGATGATATTTGAGAGCGTGGTTTTACCGAGTCCCGGAGGGCCGTAAAGCAGAACGTGATCGAGCGTATCGTCACGAAGCTTTGCCGCGTCAATACTGATTTTCAAATTCTCTTTAGCCTTTGACTGACCGACATATTCTTCAAGCGTTGTCGGACGCAGACTTCTTTCACTTTCCGCATCCTCGGACATATATTTGGCATCAACGAGTCGCTCGTCAAGCCCGTTTTCCTCGTCAAAATAGTTCACGTTCTTCCCTCCTTGCAAAAATTATTTCATAAGCCGCTTAAGTGCGGTGGTGATAAGTGCTTCAAGTGACATGGACGACGAATCAACACCCGAAAGTGCATTTGTCGCCTCTGCCTTGGAGTAACCGAGCACAAGCAGTGCATTAACCGCATCCGAAAGCTTTCCGCTCGTTGTAACATTGGCGGGTGCAGCAGTAACGACCTCTGAACCGAATTCCTTTGCCAGCTTGTCCTTGAGCTCAAGAACGATTCTCGCCGCTGTTTTTGCACCAATACCGTTCGCTTTACCGAGTGTTTTTGTATCGGATGAGCAGACTGCCGCGGCAAACTGTTCGGGCGTGAGCGTTGAAAGAATGGATATCGCCGCCTTAGGGCCGACTCCAGAAACGGTTATAAGCTGACAGAACGCCGAATGCTCCTGCATGGTGTAAAAGCCGAAAAGCTCCATTGAATCCTCACGCACTGCGAGATATGTATAGAGCTTGACGCGATCACCGAGCTTTGAGGATATCGCCGCAAGGGTTGTATTTGAAACGATCAGCTTGTAACCGACACCGCCGCAGTCAACAACCGCAGTATGCGCTTCGGTAAGACAAAGTTCGCCGTAAACATGGTAGTACATATCGTTCACCTCGTAGTTTAAGTGTTAATTTTTGCGTGTCGCGTAATAGTCCTTGTTGAAATATCCGCGCATTTTGGAGTTGCCCGTGTTCGCGTGACATATTGCAATTGCAAGTGCATCGCAGGTGTCATCAAGCTTCGGTGCGTTTTCAAGCTTTAAGAGCAGCGCAACCATGTGCATGACCTGCTTCTTGACCGCCCTGCCGTATCCGACGACCGACTGCTTGACCTGAAGCGGCGTATATTCACTTATTGCAAGATCGTTCTGCTTGGCACACAGAAGTATAACGCCGCGTGCCTCGGCAACGGGAACCATCGTTTTTTGGTTAGTGTTGAAGAAGAGCTCCTCAATCGCCATTTCGTCGGGATGATACATTTTGATAAGCTCGTCAAGCCGGTCGTATATCATTTCAAGTCGAGCTTCAACATCGGTGTGTGCTGGAGTTTGTATCGAACCGTGCGCGAGAGTTGTAAAGCGCGAATTTTTGTATTCAACGATCCCGTAACCGACAATCGCAATGCCGGGATCTATTCCGAGAATTATCATCTTTACCCCATAAAATATTAATAATATATTATTATATCATAAATATCGCCGTTTGTCAATCATTAATCCTTACACTCGTACCAGTTCTCACCAATCGCCGCAGAAACAGTCAATGGGACCGAAAGCTCGGCACAGTTTTCCATCTCTCGAACGAGCAGCTCCTTTGCCGCCTGTGCATCCTTTTCGGAAGCCTCAACGATAAGCTCGTCGTGCACCTGCAGTATCAGCTTTGCATCAAGTCCGCTATCACGAAGTGCGGTGTCAACACGTATCATCGCGATCTTGATAATATCTGCGGCACTTCCCTGTATCGGGCTGTTCATCGCAACACGTTCACCGAACTGTTTTAACATCTTTTTGCCTGATGTAAGCTCGGGAATGTAACGTCTGCGCTCGAACATGGTCGTTACATATCCGTTCGCCTCGGCACGCTTGACGATATCCGTAAGATACGCCGCAACACGCGGATAATTTGCAAGATATGATTCGATATATTCAGCCGCCTGTTTTTTTGTAACGCCGATATCCTGAGCGAGTGAAAAATCGGAAATACCGTAAACAATGCCAAAGTTAACCGCCTTTGCACGCTTACGCATCTCGCTCGTAACTGCACCTATCGGCACTCCGAACGCCTGTGAAGCCGTCACCGTGTGAATGTCAATTCCGCTCTTGAATGCATCAATCATGGTTTCATCGCCCGAAATGTGTGCAAGCAGACGAAGTTCTATTTGTGAATAGTCCGCGTCAATGAGAACACGTCCCTTTGAATCCGGAATAAAGAATCGGCGCAGTTCACGTCCAAGCTCGGTGCGAACGGGGATATTCTGAAGATTCGGCTCGGTTGACGAAAGGCGTCCCGTTGCTGTGACGGTCTGATTGAAGCTCGTGTGAATACGTCCGTTTTCGTCTGCGGCTTTCGCAAGTCCCTCACCGTATGTCGAACGGAGCTTTTCAAGCTGACGGTAATCAAGAATAGCGGCAACGATCTCGTGGTACGGAGCTAACTTCTCAAGTATATCCGCACTCGTTGAATAACTTCCGTTTTTGTTTTTCTTACCGTGCGGCAAGCCGAGACGTTCAAAAAGCACCTCGGAAAGCTGTATGGGAGATTTTATGTTAAATTCACCGCCGGCAAGGAAATATATACGCTCTGCAAGCTGTTCTGCCGCAGCACCGAGTGTCGCGGAAAACTCATTAAGTCCGTCAAGATCGATCTTGAAGCCGGCACTCTCCATACGTGCAAGTACTGCAGCGAGAGGCATTTCGATATCGTAAAGAAGTGAAGCCTGTCCGCGCTCGTTGATGATACGCATAAGCTCGGTCGAAAGAGTGAACAGATCTGCGGCGTCAAAGCCCTCCGAGGAATCGCCGAGAAAACGCAGCTTGAGACGTTCGGGCTCCATATGGTTATCGGTCGGATCAATGACATACGCCGCAAGCATTACGTCACAGTCAAAGATAAGCTCATCCGCGAGCGAATACGCTGCATAGAGCGATTTTGAATCGTAAACCCAGAGCTTGACTCCGCGCTCATGAAGCGAAATCAGCACCTCGCGAAGTCCTTCGTTTTTTGCAATATATACGTGTGAATCATCAGCGGCAAACGAAACCTCATCACCGATAAATACAGCAAGATTTGTACCATGCTTCAGTGCCGACTCCGCAGCTTCCTTAAGAGAATCACACGTCACCTTACACCGAGCACCGCCATCTTTTCCCGAACATTCACACGGCGCAGCATCTTCAAGTCCGAAACGCTTGATAAGTGCAGAAAATTCGAGCTTTGTAAAGATTTCAAGAAGTTCGGAACGCGATTCATCAGCTCGTTCACAGCTTCCGTCAATTTCGTCAAGCGTCAGACCGATCGGCGCATCCTTAACAATAGTCGCAAGCCATTTTGACATATATGCGCTGTCCTTACCGTCAGCAAGTTTTTGACGTTGTCCCGCCTTGATATCGGGGCTTTCAAGATTTGCATAAACTCCGTCTAAATCGGTAAACTCTCCGATCAGCTTAAACGCGGTTTTCTCACCGATTCCGGGAACGCCGGGAATATTATCCGAGCTGTCTCCCATAAGTGCCTTAACGTCAACAAATCTGTCGGGTGTGATGCCGTATGTTTCGGTAAATTTCGCGGTATCAAATGGTACTGTATCGCTGTTTGTCGCAAGCAGGATGGTGACGTTTTCGTTAATAAGCTGGAGTGAGTCGCGGTCACCCGTGAGTATATACGCCTTATCACCCGAATCGGACGCCATTTTTGCAACAGTGCCGAGTATATCATCCGCCTCGTAGCCTTCAAGAGTGATCACGCGTGCACCCATTGCTTCGGCACATTTTTTCGCGTACGGAAGCTGCATTGCAAGCTCCTCGGGCATACCCTTTCTCGTTGCCTTATAGCCGTCAAATTTCTTATGACGGAAGGTCGGCGCACGAAGGTCAAACGCAACCGCGAAGCCATCGGGATTCACTGCTTCAAGATTACGCTTCAGAATATTGACAAATCCGTATACCGCATTAGTGTGAAGTCCCTCACGGGTGGTCAGCGGACGGATGCCGTAAAATGCACGGTTTAAGATACTGTTGCCGTCAACGGCGAGAAAGGTTTTCATATGTTTTATCCCCTTTCGGAATGATTGTTTTCGGTCGGTAAACACAGAAATATTATACCATAAAACAAAAGTTTTGTCACCACGTTTTTGAAATATTTGCCGTCAAAATCAATATTAACACACCGTTCACAAACAGGTCATACTATGTACGCTTATATTTTAATATTTTTTGTTATAATATTATAGTTATTATATTAATGCTAAAGAAGGAGTGTCAGTATGCCAAACGCACCGGTCAGGCACACCGCCCCAAAGCCATCCGATAAAATCACCGCACCGAATCCTTCCGCACCGGCAATTGAGCCGTATTACAAAGCGGTTTCGGGAAAATACCGTGCGGCAAAACATATAACCGCGCTTCTCCTTGTCGTTTTTCTGCTCTTCTCGTTCGCATTCATGAGAGATGACATCACCCTTGAGAATCTGCGGTATCTTCTTAAATTCATCAGCTTTACGAATACGGAAACCTCCATCACCGCAACAAAGATCAACTATCCGTCGGGAGAGCCAAACAGACTTGAGCTTTTCATCGGCGACCTTTGTACGCTTTCTCCCGAGGGTTACGCCCTATACGATGCACGCGGAAATCAGATCATGGCGGAGGATATCAAGTACGCATCCCCGGTTTTAAAGATCGGCAACCGTTTCGCTCTCTGTTATGATCTCGACGGTAACGCATTCACGGTTCTCAATACGTTCACAAAACTCCATGAGGGAACAAGCGAATATCCGATAACCGACGGTACGATCGCAAACGACGGTTCTTTCGCCATTGCGTCATCGTCAAGAGAATACCGAACCGCCATAACCCTTTATAACAGCGATTTCACTCCGATCACACGCATTCTGAAAAACGACCATCTTATGGGCATAGAACTGCGTCCGGACGCTTCACAGATCGCAGTTATGACCGCAGGAGCCGAAAACGGCAGATTCTATACAAAAATCGAGCTTATTGCTCCGGGTGCAGACACGCCGGATGCTTCATGTACACTTGACGGACTCGGTTATTCGCTTTATTTCACGGAAAACGGTCTTTGCGTCGTTACGGATGAGGGCATATCATTCCTCGATAACGATCTGAAAGTGTCAAAGGCATACAAGCACTCCGCCCAGCTTGCAATGTCACATTTTTCGGACAAATATCTGACCGTCATATATTCAAGCGCGGTTATAGGAAACAATTATCACGCGTTCATCTATGACTTAAACGGCCGCCTCGTATACGACGGAGCTCTCGAAGGAAAACTGATTGCAGTCGATTCGGACGACAGCGGAGAGTACATATTCATCCTCACGGGAACCACACTCACGCGTGTAAATCTCATCAATAAGAAGATCGGCACCATGGAGGTCACCTCCGAGGCTATAGATATTCTTGTTCCGACAGCCGACTCGGTTCTCGTTGCGCTGAAGAACTATGCGCTCACATATGATCTCAATTCGTTTGAGGAAAATTATTTCGACCGTATAAGCGGTAATGACAGCAATACACTTGACACGACGGATGCGGCAGATACAACAGCAGATACACCGGAAACAACAACCGCAGCCGATACGACAGCAGACACTACGGCTACTGATACAACGGCAGAACAAAATGAGGGAGATACACAATGAGTTTAATAATTGATCTTATAATAGTTCTCGCGGCAGCCGCGGCAATATATCTGGGGTTATCACGGGGATTTGTACGCTCGGTGATGCATTTTGCTTCACTGATCTTAGCGGTTATTGCAGTTTTCATATTCACAAATCCCGTTTCGGCATGGCTTAACGGCACTTTCATCAAGAGCGGAGTTTCGGATATTATCGAGGAATCGCTCTCCGACCTGATTTTCGACGGCGAGAACAGCTTCAGCGTACCGGATATATTCTCCGAGCCGCCACAGGCACTGAAGGATATACTCGGCCGCTTCGATGTTGAATTTGACGATATCGCGGGATTTTACAGTAATAACGTTTCACCGACCGCAAACGAAGGCGAAGCAATCAATGTGATCGCGGAGGAAATCGCTTATCCGACCTCCAACGCCATCAGTCACATTCTTGCAGCAATTATAGTATTCATCGCGGCAATGGTGCTTATCCGGCTGATAACATTCGTCCTTGACCGCATCTGCCGCCTGCCTGTTTTAAGGAAGCTCAATAAGCTTTTGGGACTTCTTTTCGGAATTGCAAGTGCAGTTGTGATATCCTTAGTCATAGCAAATGCGGCAGTGGGACTCATAGAAGCATTTGATTCCATAAACAGCACCGTTTTCAACACGGACACGATCGAAAGATCGATAATACTGAAATTCTTCGACAACAACGGATTAATCTTACTGAAATTCAATTAAACAACGGCACAATCAAGAAAGGAACCTTAATCAATGGAAATGTGTGTAAGATGCCACAAGCGCGTGGCTGTGGTATACGTCACTAAAATCGAAAACGGCGAAACCGTCACAGAGGGCATTTGCCTTAAATGCGCAAAGGAGCTTGGTATCAAGCCTGTCAACGATATTCTCGAAAAGATGGGAGTTTCTCCCGATTCAATCGACGAGCTTGATCACGAGCTTGAGGATATGACAGAAAAAATGACCGAGCTTGTTGCCACAGAGCAGGACGCAAACGAGGATGACAACGCAGGACGTGCACCGTCTATCAACATCTCGCAGCTTTTTGACAGCTTCGGCTTCGGCAAACCTCAGCAAAACGGCGAGGAAAAATCCGCACCCAAAAAGGACGACAAGCCTAAGGGCGCACCGTCAAAGCTTAAATATCTGACCAATTACTGCAAAAACCTCACAGCAAGCGCACGCGACGGAAAGCTTGACCGTATCGTCGGACGTGAACGTGAGCTTGACCGCGTGATACAGATACTTTCGCGTCGCCAGAAAAACAATCCCTGTCTCATCGGTGAGCCCGGCGTCGGTAAAACTGCCATCGCGGAAGCACTTGCACTGAAGATCGCCGAGGGTAACATTCCAACAAGACTTGCCGATAAGCAGGTCTATCTCGTTGACCTCACGGCTCTCGTTGCAGGTACACAGTTCAGAGGACAGTTTGAATCGCGTATTCAGGGACTTATCGGCGAGGTCAAGGAGCAAGGCAATGTTATACTCGTTATCGACGAGGTACACAATATCGTCGGCGCAGGTGAAGCCGAGGGCGCTATGAACGCCGCTAATATCTTAAAACCTGCACTCTCTCGCGGTGAGATCCAAGTCATCGGCGCAACGACCATGAATGAATACAGAAAGCATATCGAAAAGGATTCCGCACTTGAGAGACGTTTCCAGCCGGTTATGGTCAATGAACCGTCAATCGAAGAATCCTACGAGATCATCCGCGGCATCAAGCATTATTACGAGGATTTCCACAGTGTTACAATCAGCGACGATATCGCACGCCGTGCAGTTACGCTTTCCGAGCGTTATATAACAGACCGTTTCCTTCCCGATAAGGCGATCGACCTCATTGACGAAGCTGCGGCACACGTTTCGCTTGCAAATACTGCCCTTGACGACTTCAATATAATTTCAGGCAAGCTTGAGGAAGCACGTACAAAGCTTGAAGCACTCGAGCAAGGCACATCCGAGCTTCCCGATGAGGAGCGTTACCGTCAGATCGCAGAGCTCAAAACAGAGGAGATCAACCTCTCCGAAAAGGCTGACACACTTCGTCCCGCAAGTGAAGTTAAGCCCGAGGTAACAAATGAGCATTTAGCCGATGTTATCGAGATCTGGACAGGTATCCCGGCAACGAGCATCACCGAGAATGAGTTCCTGCGCCTTGATAAGTTAGAATCACGCATCAAGGAGCATATCATCGGTCAGGACAATGCAATTTCCGCAGTTGTTCGTGCAATCAAGCGCGGACGTGCAGGCGTTACATCAAAGCGTAAACCCGTATCGTTCATCTTCGCGGGTCCGACGGGTGTCGGCAAGACCGAGCTTGTCAAAACCATCGCACGTGACCTTTTCAATACTCCCGATGCACTCATCCGCGTCGATATGTCCGAATATATGGAAAAGCACGCCGTTTCAAAGATCATCGGCTCACCTCCCGGTTATGTCGGATTTGATGAGGCAGGTCAGCTCACCGAAAAGATACGTCGTCATCCTTATTCGGTCGTACTCCTTGACGAGATCGAAAAGGCGCATCCCGACGTGCTCAATATTCTTCTCCAGATCCTCGACGACGGAAAGATCACCGATTCTCACGGCAGAGTTGTCGATTTCTCAAATACGATCCTCGTCATGACAACAAACGCAGGCTCGTCCGTCGGCTCGGCACGTGCAGGCTTTGGCATGGAGGGAGCGTCACTTGCCGAAAACAAGACCGAAAAATCCCTCTCCGAGTTTCTCCGTCCCGAGTTCATCAACCGTATTGACGAGATCATCACCTTCCGTCCGCTTGAGGAGGACGACTTTGCACGTATTGCCGCTATTATGCTCGGTGAACTTCGTGACGCTCTGGCTGAACGTGACATCAAATTCTCATGGACAGACGAAGCCGCGGCTCTTATTGCAAAGAACTCCTATTCACGCAAATACGGTGCACGTAATCTCCGCCGCTATATCCAGACCGAGGTTGAGGATAAGCTCGCATCGGAGATAATCACAAATTACGACAAACAGCTCTCCCTCGCTGCTCTCGGCGTTAGTGACGGTAAGCTGACATTTGATCTGTTATGATGGAAAAAGAAAAAAACGAGGTCTGGTACGACAAATCGCTCGAACAGATCGAAAAACATTTTGCGACCGAGCGCGGAAAAGGTCTCAGCCGCAGTGCCGCCGCAAAGGTCCGTCGTGAGAACGGTTATAACAATATCTATACAACCCCCGAGGGCTTCAGTGCAAAGCGTATGATCCCAACCGATTACGCTTCCCTGCTCTTGCTTGTAACGGCGATCATAGCGATGATATTCGAGCTTCCCGTTGCCGCAGGAACTATCGTCATGCTTCTTATAATCAACTACGCCGCCGCACTTTTCACATATTTCAAGGCGCAGAAGGTGCTCGACGGCATGACCGAATATTCACTTCCGACTGCAAAGGTTATGCGTGACGGCAAGCTTATGCTCGTTGATATGCGAGCCCTTGTTCCGGGTGATGTGATCTTCTTCTCGGCAGGTGATATTGTTCCGGCAGATTGCAGACTCGTTGCATCCGATGAGCTTTATATCAACGAAAGCACACTGACAGGTGTACAATCCTCCGTATTCAAGGATGCGGAATATGCACATTTTTCACCGTCACTTCCGATTGATATGCAAAAGAACATGGCATTTGCAACAACCGTCGTTACATCAGGTAACGGCAGAGGTATAGTCGTCGCAACGGCAAAGGATACTGTTGCATCCCGCCTCGGCAAAGCGAAAACGCTGGCAACTCATGAAAACCTCAAAATACTTTCCATACTGAAAAAATATTGCTCGGTGTGGAGTCTTTCCATGCTCGCTCTCGTTTTTGTTATAACGATAATCAACCTGTTCCTTCTGTCGTCAAGAGGCGTTTACGATGTATTTTTAACAGGTATATCACTCGCCGCCGCGGCTATGAGCGAGCTTTACGTCGCATTCGGTTACATAATCGTCGGCTGCGGTATATTCGGTGCCATGAAGCGTCGCCGTGACGTTAATATAGGTGCGCTCATCAAAAACGCCGAAAAGCTTGAGGATCTTAAAAATCTCACAACGCTCATTCTTCCCAAGGACGGCGTTATAACAAGCTCACATTCGGTTGTTGAAAAGATATACGCTTCACGCAAGCTCTACAGTGCCGACGACGCTGACCGTATTGACAAAATTCGCAGTACCGTTTTGTCGGGCGTTATTTCAACGGGTATATACGGAGCAGGACTGGCTTCCCTTTCGGGTAAATCGCGTAAAATAACCTCCGAGGAAGAAGCAATAATCGACCTTGCACAGAATCTGTCGCTTTACAATTCGCAGATCGACCGTTCACATCCGATAATCGAGCATATGCCATCGGGCGGTGCATCCAAGTTTGAAACGACATTGACCGTTGACTCGGGCGACCGTTACATGGCTGTCTGCCGCGGTGAGGTTGAAGCGATACTTAACGCCTGTGAATATTACACCGAAAACGATAGGATCTTTCGTATGTCACCTGATGACCGTCTTGAATTTCTTAACGTCGCATCAAGCCTTACAAGAAGCTCATACCGTGTCGTCGCTGTTGCAACGGGAGTTACGGGTTACAATAATCTCCAGCGTATCGGCTCAATACAGAGCGATCTGACTCTTGAGGGCTTCATTGCAATACGTGAACCGCTCCAGCCGGGCATTGCACAAACGATCTCACGCTGTAAAGCAGCAGGTGTACGTGTCATAATGGCCTGCGATAAATACAGTGAGAGCGATAAATATCTCGCAATGTCGATCGGTATCATAGACAGTGAAAAAAATATACTCTCAAGTCAAAAATACGAATCCATGAACAGCGATATGCTCCGCACAAATCTTCCGCTTTACAATATGTATGTCGGACTCACCGCTTCTCAAACCTCGCAGATCATCAAACATTTCCATGCGGACGGCGAGCGTGTCGGATTGCTCACGGGCGGTCTTAACGGCGCACTGCTCTTAAAACGTGCAGACGTCGGTTTTGTTCAGAGCGTTACGATATCTCCCAAGGCAAAGCGTACCGGAATTGATATCCGCTCACGAAGCACACCGGCATATTCACGTGTCGCAGGAGGAAACGCATACGAATGTGAGGCACTCAAGCTGATCTCGGACGTCGTTGTCTCCGATGCGGATGAAAACGGCAACGGCGGATTTGCCGCAGTTGTATCAGCACTTGAATATGCACGTACCATCTATAAAAATCTCCTGCGCATGGTTCGTTATCTGACGACCTCACAGCTTGCACGTATCTTTGCCGTGCTCGGCTCGCTTGTAGTCGGCATGAAGGTGTTGACACCGATGCAGCTTATTTTCGGCGGTCTTATAATTGACCTTGCAGCAATTCTCGCCTCGGCATTTGCAAGACCTCCGCACAACGCACTTTCTCTCAAGGATAATGCCGAGGAAACACTCAAAAAACCGCTTATGATGAATATACGTGCCGTTGTCTTTGCGCTTCTTCAAGCGGTTGCGGTATTGCTGATTCATCCGATCTTGTCGATTGCAGGAACATCTTTGTCAGAAGCACAGTTTTCCTCTGCCGCTTTCCTTGCGTTCACGGTATGCCAGCTTATAACCTTTGCCGAGCTTGCATCCGAGCAGAGTATTTTCCGTCCCGGAACGAGAATGAGCTTTTCGTATCTCTTCTTCGTCGGCGGCACAGTGCTCTTCCTTGCGCTTGCTTTCCTAATTCCGTCAATTGGTACACTGTTTGACGTTGTTCCGCTCTCATGGCCGGCTGTTATCGCTTCTGCAGTAGCATCGCTTGTCACCCTAGCCGTTAATGAGATATATAAGCTCATAGCGCGTCCCGATAAGCAATGACACGTGAAGCTCACAATATTCCGCCGGTATATGGAAAGGATTCACGTGTACTGATCCTCGGCAGTTTTCCCTCTCGGAAGTCACGTGAGGACAAGTTCTTTTACGCACATCCGCGAAACCGTTTTTGGCGTGTCATTTCGTCGATATGCGAAGATGCGCTTCCGATAACCGTCAAAGAAAAACGTGCACTTCTCCTTCGTCACGGCATTGCACTCTGGGATGTCTGCGCCGAATGTGACATTGAAGCCTCATCCGATGCGGCGATAAGAAATGTTATACCAAACGATATACTGCGTCTGTTATCCGAAACCTCGGTGAAACACATTTTCACAAACGGTACAACGGCGAATAGGCTTTATAATAAGCTTATTTTTCCGATCACCAATATACATGCCATCCATCTGCCGTCAACAAGTCCCGCAAATGCGGCTAAAACACTTGAAGCACTGCTCGATGAATGGCAAACAGTAAAACCCTATATTTTATGAAAGGAAATCACCATGATCACTGAATCAGGACTCACCTGTGCCGAGCTTGGTATCACAAGTGAAAAGCTGACAAGTCCCACCGATCTGCGTTTCTATAATGTCAGAACCACAAGTGGCTTCAGTATACACGGCATCATGCGCTCGGCTGACGACAAATGCTTTGTACGCTTTCCCGAAGAGGTTGCCGAAAAGGTAAGCGAGCCCGTTGCAGCACACAATTACTTCACCGCCGGCGGACGTATACGTTTCAAAACGACGTCAAGCTATGTCGCCATAAAGACTACAAGCGGAAGTGACTCTATATCAACCACCACACCCGTGCTCGTGAGTGACGGCTTCGATATGTACGTAAAAAATGGCAATAAACAGGTGTTTTCGGGCAACATTATGCCGCAGGTTCACTTGAATCCCGATGGTTATGACGGTATTCTCACGCTTCCCGAAGGAGAAAAAGAGATCACCATTTATATGCCGCTTTACTGCCGTATCGATGAGCTTTATATCGGTCTTGATTCAAAGTCAACGCTTAACTCTCACTCCGATTATAAGTACACAAAGCCCGTGCTCTATTACGGTTCATCGATCACAGAGGGCTGTGGCTCATCACGTCCAGGCATGGCATACACCGCCATTGTTTCGCGAAAGGTTGACACGGATTACATATCCCTCGGCTTCGGTGGAAGTGCCAAGGGTGAGGATGCAATTATCGAATATCTCGCAACGGTAGACTGTTCAGTTTTCGTCCTCGATTACGACCACAACGCACCGACTCCCGAACACTTAGCAGCAACGCATGAAAAACTCTATCTGCGTTTTCGCGAAACCCATCCCGACACGCCTGTAATTTTCCTGCACCGTCCCGTGTTCACATCGGGCTATCATCCGATCACAGGCAGACGTAAGATTATTTACGATACATATTATAATGCACGTGCACGCGGCGAAAAGGTGTTCATCGTTGACGACTATCACATAGACGATCCACAGCTTTGCAGCGAATGGGCAGTTGACGGCGTTCACCCGAACGATCTCGGCATAACTTATATGGCAAAATACGTTTCGGATGCGCTTAAATATGCGATTGAAATGTGAGGTGAACTGTCATGATAAATTATAAAGGCTGCACCGCCACAGAGCTTGGAATTAAAAATGAACGTATCACAAGCCTTGACAATCTTCGCTTCTATGATGTTCGCGAGACAGACGATTTCCGTGTTTACGGACTGTATGATTACAAAAACACCTCTCGGTATATG
>JAFTTS010000026.1 GCA_017466685.1 Clostridia bacterium | reverse complement strand
TAAAAAAGTTGAGTAAATTATAATATGTCGCAATATTATTTTTGATATACACCGCAAAACTGCGATAAAGATTCAGAAAGGACTGATAATATTGAAAAAAATCATAACAGCCACACTGTCCGTCATTATGCTCATGACGCTTATCATAACCTGCACCGCCGCCGACAGTGAGCTTCGCTGGTACTGCAAATATAATGAAGCACACACACAGCCGCCAATACCGAGTGAATTTTCATTCATCGAAAACTATGGCGGTTACTATATTGACCGCGAGCACGGCGATAACTGTACTGAAAAGGTCATCTACCTCACGTTCGATGTCGGCTATGAAAACGGCAATGTTGCAAAGACACTCGATATTTTAAAAAAGCACAACGCACCCGGAACATTCTTCATACTCGAACACGTTATCACCAAAGAAACCGAGCTTGTGAAGCGTATGTTCGCCGAGGGACACACCGTTGCAAACCACACAATGTCTCATAAGAACATGGCAAACGCCGACCGTGCCGCATTTGAAACCGAGCTGTATGGACTTGAAAAGCTCTGCAAAGACATGACAGGCGGCACTATGGCAAAGATCTACCGTCCGCCGGAGGGATGCTTCTCAAAGTCAAATATGGAAATCCTCTCCGACATGGGATACAAAACTGTATTCTGGAGCTGTGCTTATGCCGACTGGGATAACAACAAGCAACCATCACCAGCATCAGCACTGAAAAAGCTGACCGACCGTTTGCACAACGGCGAGATACTTCTCCTCCATCCGACCTCGGCAACAAACGCGGCGATACTCGATCAATTTATGACAAAGCTTGAGTCAGACGGTTACCGCTTTGCATCGATTACAGAATTATGCGGCGGCTTATAATTTCACTCATTTTAATCAGCCTGATATTGCTCCCACTTCGTGCGGACGAACAGATGGCGGATGTATATTTTTCCTATGAAAACGAGGACAAGCGTATCGCGCTCACCTTTGATGACAGTCCACATTACAAGTACACCGCCGAAATTCTCGATATACTCGATGAATACAACATCAAGGCGACATTTTTCGTTGTGGGACAGCTTGCCGAAAAATATCCCGAGCTGATACTCCGTGAGCTCGCCGAGGGACACGAGGTTGCCAGTCACACCTGGTCACACGCACATCTTACAATGCTCTCGGACAAGTCACTTGAGGATGAAATATACGCAACCGAGGAGCTTTTATACGAGCTCGCTGAATACCGTCCAACACTTCTGCGACCACCCGAGGGAAAGTATGGGGATAACCTTTTACGTGTTGCCGGGAAGCTTGATTACGAGGTGATACTCTGGACAGTTGACACTCGCGACTGGGCACACACTCCGACAGAAACCATTGTGAACACAGTCCTTGAAAACACCGAATCGGGCTCAATAATCCTCTGCCACGATTTCATCGGCGGCGAAAGTCCCACACCTGCGGCACTGCGCGAGTTCATTCCGAAGCTAATAGAAAACGGCTACGAATTCGTAACCGTCTCTGATTTGATATTTTCAGCAGAATAATAATTAGTCGATAGCGTACTTTTCCGAGCAAGCGCGATACTCGTCCATGAAGGAATGTTCGCTCTTGAGGTCGGAGAGGTATTTATGCATATCGTAAGACTGCTCTGCCGCCTTGATCATACAAGCCGCAATATTCGAGCAGTGGTCGGATACACGCTCATAGTTTGTGAGAAGATCGGAGAGGATAAAGCCAAGCTCGATCGTACATTTTCCACCCTGGAGACGGTCGATATGCTTCTCTCTGATCTTTTCCTTAAGATCGTCGATAACCTGCTCAAGCGGTTCAACGTGTGTTGCCGCATGGAGATCGTTTCTGATAAGAGAATCGACGGTGAGAGCAAGTATTTCGGAAACTGCCATCGAAATGGTACGAAGCTCCTTCTGTGCTTCCTGGGAGAATGTTATTCCCTTTTCGCTCATTTCCTTTGCCGCTTCCTGAATGTTTACGGCGTGGTCGCTGATACGCTCAAGGTCACCGATATTGTGAAGCAGACGTGTCGCGGTTTTGGAGTCTTCAATTGAGAGATTCTTCGAGGACAGCTTGACAAGATAAGTACCGAGTCTGTCCTCATACTTATCGACAACATTCTCTATCTCACGGATTTCCTCAGCCTTTGCATCGGTGTAAGCTTCAACGAGATCCATCGCCGTGTTGATACTGTCAACCGAAAGCTCCGCCATCTTGCCCATAACGGTTACACACTGTTCAAGCGCAAACGAGGGTGTCTGCAGGAAACGCTCATCAAGCAGGGGCTGTTCTTCGACGGTATTGACCTGCACCTTTTTGTTGGAATCGCGGACGGTGAGTTCGGCTAACTTGCCAAGGCCTTTATAGAACGGAAGAAGAATAGTGGTCGTAACAAGATTGAATACTGTGTGAATTATGGCTATGTGTGTGGAATTGATCTGTTCCGGGAAACCGAAATCAATGAATGCGTTCAGCGTATAGAAGCCGGCAAGGAAGATAATCGTACCGATGATATTAAAATAAAGATGAACAAATGCGGTACGCTTTGCGTTCTTGGACGCACCGATAGCGGAGAGCATTGCAGTTACGCAGGTACCGATATTCTGTCCCATGATAATCGGAATCGCTGCCATAAACGGAAGCTTTCCGGTTGCAGAAAGTGCCTGAAGAATACCGACAGACGCACTTGACGACTGAATAATTGCGGTAAGGATCGCACCGGCAAGCACACCGAAAACAGGGTTGGTAAAGAGGAGAAGGAGATCAGCAAACGACTGACTGCTCTTTAACGGCTCAACCGCACCGGACATCATATCCATACCGAACATGAGTATAGCAAAGCCGAGCAGGATGCCGCCAATATCTTTCTTTTTGTTATTTTTGCAAGCCATCATCATTATAAGACCGATAAGAGCCGCAATTGCCGCAAGATTGGTGGACTTAAAAATCTGGATATACCAAGCGTCGCCCTCAAGCCCCGACAAGGTAAGTATCCACGCAGTAACCGTTGTACCTATATTGGCACCCATTATAATACCGATAGCCTGAGTCAGCTTCATAATACCCGAGTTAACGAAGCCTACAACCATAACCGTCGTTGCCGATGAGGACTGAATAACCGCGGTAACAATAAGACCAAGAGCAACACCCTTTAACGGATTATTCGTCATTTTTTCAAGAACACGCTCAAGCGCACCTCCGGCACTTTTTTCAAGTCCGTTTCCCATATAGGTCATGCCGAAAAGGAAGAGAGCAAGACCGCCGAAAAGCGAAAGTACGTCAAAGAAATTCATTTTAAACTCCTATCTCAAAATATTAATTTTCATTTATCATTTCATAAAACTCAACGCGAACCGTCGTACCCTCTCCGATCCGGCTGTCAAGCGATATTTTTGCATTATGTCTTTCGGCAACGTGCTTGACAATTGCAAGTCCGAGTCCCGTACCGCCCGTCGCCTTTGAGCGAGACTTATCAACGCGGTAAAATCGCTCGAATACACGTCCCTGGTGTTCACTTTCAATACCTATACCCGTGTCGGCAACAGTAACGATCGTAATAGGATCGCCGATTCCGTGTGCCGGGGATGTAACCTTGACATTGACCTCGCCCGATTTGCGATTATAACGTATGCCGTTGTCGATAAGGTTATAAATAAGCTCGGTAAGCTCGGTCGGAACGCCCATAACCTCGCTTTTTTCTCCCTCAACCCTGAGCGTAACACCATGCTGCTCTGCACTCATTTCAAGCATATCGCGACACTCAAGGGCAACCTTCAAGAGGTCAACTTTCTCAAAGATATCTCCGTCGGGAGCTTCGTCAAGCTTTGATAACTTAATGATATCGGATATAAGTGCAAGCATACGCTGACTTTCCTTGCGTATACGACCTGCAAAAACAGGCGCATCATCGCCCTTTGCCATGCCCGATTCAATAAGCTCGGCATAACCGGAAATTGAGGTCAGCGGAGTTTTAAGCTCGTGCGAAACATTCGCCGTAAATTCCTGCTTGATTCGGTCGATCTCCGAACGCTCCGAAACGTCGAGCAAAAGTCCGATACGTCCGACCTGCTCCGCACTCGAAACAACGTGATTGACATGAAGCTGAAGATCACGTCCGCCAAGAGTGAGATTTACCGAATCTGCCTGCTCTATACAGTCACAGATCTCTCGGCTCTCGCAAACCTCGCTTATATGCTTTCCCGCACATTCCTCTCGCGGCACGGATGAAGCAAGCCACGAATATGCACTCTCGTTAAGCATGATAACACGCAGATCGTTGTCGAGAATTATCAGTCCCTCATCCATGTTGTTGATTATGGTGGAGAGTCTGTTTTTTTCTTTTGCAACACGTGCAAGCTGTTTTTCGATCTCACATTGCTGTGCGTTGATCATCTCAAAAAACGGCGTCAGCTCAGGGTATTTCCCGGCTTCAGGTGTACCCGGCTCTGCCACTTGACGGTATTCCCTCTTTGCCGAATGTGAAATATACGATGCCGCAATGCACGCGACAAGTATCACCGCTGCGAGGGTTATCACGATAGGCAATGCAAAGATGATAACCGAGGTGAAATCCTCGATATCGCCTGCCTTTAATTTTGAGGTCAGCATCATGAAAATAATACAGGCAGGTATACCTATTATCCATGAAGCAACCGCAACCAGAATGAATATGCCATTCAGCTTTTTCTTCATAATGCGATATCAGTCTCCGAGCTTGTAGCCGACACTGCGGACAGTTTTAATGGCACTGCCGCATTCGCCGAGCTTCTGACGTAAGGTCTTGATGTGCATATCAACCGTACGCGATTCGCCCTCATAGTCGTAACCCCAAACCTCTGAAAGAAGTCTGTCGCGGCTCATAACTATATTGATATTAAGAAGAAGATATTTTAAAAGCTCATATTCCTTGTACGTAAGATCAACGTCCTCACCGCATGAAGTTACACGCCTTGAAGAATCGTCCATTGTAATATCGCCGAACATATAAACAGAACGCTGATTCTGTTCCGTTTTTTCGGCTGACTGCGTACGACGTAATAACGCCTTGACTCTGGAAACAAGCTCCATAATACCAAACGGCTTCGCAAGATAATCGTCCGCACCCATATCAAGTCCGCGAACCTTGTCAAGCTCGGTTGTCTTTGCCGTAACCATCATGATCGGTATATTTTTGGTGCGTTCATGCGAGCGTAATTTTCTGAGCAGCACAAGACCGTCATCACCGGGAAGCATGATGTCGAGCAGTATAAGACGCGGAAGTGAGCCTTCAAGTGCCGCCATTAAAGCCTCACCGTCGGCAAAACCGCACACGTCATATCCGCTGTTTTTCAAGGCATAGCTTTCCATTTCACGGATGTTTTCATCATCTTCAACGATAAATATCATTATGTCCTCCTTATCCGCATCTCGCGGTTGTCGCTTTTTGCGGTTTCCCGCCGTCTTTTAAAAGCGCATTTTACAAAAAATTTTCACATACATCATAATCATACTATTTTTATGTATTATTTGTAAGTGGTTCTATGTAAAAATTTCGTAAATTCCTCACACTCTTGACATTTTAAGCTTTCTATATTATAATATTGTTATAATTCTTCAATGTAAAATTTTTGTGAGGATATTGTAATGCCTGATAATCGTATTATTGAAATCTTCGATTCCACCCTGCGTGACGGTGCACAGGGCGAGGGTATATCCTATTCCGTCAGAGATAAACTGTATATAATCAAAGCGCTCGATGAATTCGGAGTTGACTATATCGAGGCAGGTATTCCCGCATCTAATCCCAAGGATACCGAGTTTTTTGAACGTGCACGCGAGGTGTCGCTCGTTAAGGCGAAGCTCTGTGCCTTCGGTTCAACACACCGCAAAAACCTGCAGCCCGAAGAGGATCCGAATCTCAATGCACTTCTTCATGCAGGTACACCGTGCGTCACCGTTTTCGGAAAAGCGCATCTTCTCCATGCAGAACGTGTGCTCGGTGTCAGCGATAACGAAAATCTCGAGCTCGTCGGTACTACAATCGAATATTTAAAAAAGCATCTTGACGAGGTTATCTTCGACGCGGAGCATTTCTTCGATGGCTTTGCATACAATCCCGATCATGCACTTGCTATAGTTAAGGCGGCTTTCGACGTCGGTGCTGACTGCGTAACCCTCTGCGACACAAACGGCGGTACACTTCCCGAGCGCATCGCACATCTTACGTCGATCGTCTGCGAAAAATTTCCCGGCAAGCGTATCGGTATACATACTCATGACGATTCGGGACTCGCTGTTGCATCCGCAATGTCTGCTGTTAATGCAGGTGCATCAATGGTTCAGGGTACATTTACGGGTATCGGTGAGCGATGCGGCAACTGCGATCTCAGTGTAATAATTCCCAATCTGACACTCAAATACGGTATGCAGTGCGGTGCTTCACCCGTTAAATTAGCATCGCTTATGGAAACCGCACGCCGTGTATCGGATATCTCAAACATCGCAGTACGTCCGACCAAGCCGTACACCGGAAAATCCGCGTTCACACATAAGGGCGGTATGCACATTGACGCCACCGAAAAGCTTGACGGCGCATATGAACACATAAATCCGAAGCTCGTCGGAAACAAGCGCAGACTTTTAGCCTCCGAGGTATCGGGACGTACAACCGTTGTAGAGCTTGCACGTCAGGTCATCCCGGGACTTGAGCGCACCTCTCCCGAAACAGCACTCATCACAGAAAAGCTTAAAGAACTCGAGCATGAGGGATATCAGTTTGAAGCCGCGGACGCAAGCTTTGAGCTGCTCATCCGTAAGCTCGCCTGCGATTATAAACCACACTTTGACGTTGTACTCTACAAAACAACCGATGACTTCCCTATGGCAGACGGAAAACTACAATCCTCCGCAATGGTACAGGTCGAGGTCGGCGGCAATACAGAAACCACAGCCTCACTCGGAAACGGTCCCGTAAACGCACTCGATATTGCCTTAAAACGTGCTCTCACAGTATTTTACCCCGTTTTATCCGAGGTTAAGCTTACCGACTTCAAGGTGCGTGTACTCGAAGCAAACTCAACGACCGCCGCAAAAGTACGAGTCCTCATCGAATCAACCGATTCACATAGAGTATGGACGACCGTCGGTGTGTCGCACGACATAATCGAAGCGAGCTTCATAGCCCTCGCCGATGCACTCGAATATAAGCTCTCGATGAGCGAAAATCAACCGACAAATAAATAAAGCAAAACGACTGCCGTTCATTATGTGACAGTCGTTAATTTTTTGTATATCAAGCTGCAGAATCCTGCTCCGGCTTCGGTATATGTGAGAGCCATTTTCCGCTGTGTACACGCCACGCAAACATCGAGCCGCGGAAGATCCAGTCAAGCACCATCGCAATCCATACGCCGATTATACCAAGACCGAATCTGACACCTATTATATAGGAAAACAGCAGTCGGAAACAGATCATCGACGATATTGAAACGATCATCGTGAAACGTACATCACCCGCCGCACGAAGCGCATTCGGCGTAACGAACGAGGGGGACCAAAGGAATATGGCAAGGCCGTCGTGGATAGTGATAAGTATAGCCGCAAGCTTTAGTGTTTCAGCCGAAAGATCGTAGAAACGAAGCGTCAGCGGCAAGCTTACAATTATAGCTATCTCAATTATCGCAGTAAGCAGAAAGCTCATCTTCATCAGCTTTTTGCGGTAATAATTCGCCGCATCAAGATCGCCTGCTCCGATGCATTGTCCGACAACCGTAACCATCGCAAGACAGACCGCGTGCCCGGGAATACATCCGAGCGTATCGAAGTTGTTTGCAACCGAGTTTGCTGCAAGCTGTATTTCACCGAATCCCGATATCATCGAGATAACGAGTATTCTTCCGAGAGTAAAGAAGCCGTTTTCGAGACCGTTCGGGATGCCGATTCCGAGCATTCGTTTTATAGTGCCAAGGCTTACCTTGAATCGCTTCAGATAATCTATGTAAACGTCACGTTTTTTATTCGCTATTATAACGCCGAGAATAAGCATACCGACAAAACGGGACACAGTAGTTGAAATGGCAGCACCTGCAACACCCATCCCAAAGCCGAAAATAAGCAGCGCATTTCCGCAGATGTTTACTACGTTGACAATCAGCGATGCCTTCATCGTGATTCCCGATTCACCCGTAGTACGGAATAGTGCGGCAAAGGCATTATAAAGTGCAATAAACGGAAAAGAAACAGAAACGATCGCAAAATATGTCAGCGCACTGTCCATCGTCTCAGCTTCAAGCGTACCGAAAAGGAGATTCAGAAGTGGAGCACGAAGAAAATAGCAAACCACCGCAAGCAGGCAAGATATCGAACCCGAGATAAGCAAAAGATGCTTTGCCATAACGCGTACGGACGAATAATCAGAACTGCCCGATTTTATCCTTACAAATCCGATCTCACGGGCACATATGACAGCACCACCCGTTGCAAGAGCCGCAAAAATATTGATCATCAAAAGGCAAATCATATCAACGAGCGAAACTCCCGAAACAGCACTCTCGCCAAGACTTGAGACCATCATTGTATCGAATATTCCAACCGAAGCGGCAAGTGCCTGTTCAACAACGAGCGGCAATATCAGCTTTCGCAGAGCGGTATTCGAAAAAATCTTATACTCCTGCACAGAAGCAGTTCTTTTCATAAAATTCATTTTCTTTGTTTTTTGCTAAACATCCGGACAGATTAAATGTTGCGTTCCACCCAGTCTGCCGCAAGATCAGCCCACGGACGAATATCCTCGCGGTCAAGTGCAAGACCGAGCCCGTGTCTGCCGTGAGGATAAATGTGCATCTCAAACGGAATACCATTATCACGCAACTTTTCTCCGAACACAAGCGAATTTTTGACGTTTACACACTCGTCATCCGATGTGTGCCAGATAAACACCTTTGGAGTCTCTGCAGTGACACGGTTTTGAAGCGAGAAATATGTACCCTCTCGCTCGTATCTATCCTCGCCTAAAAGATGATGTCCGCTTCCCGTATGAGCAAAGCTGTCAATAACCGATATAACGGGATAACAAAGTATCGCACCGTTCGGCTTGCAGGACTGCTTGTCAATATCATCCTGCGGCTCCTTGCAAACATCAGGGAGCGTTATGGTACAAGCCGCTAAATGTCCGCCTGCAGACGATCCCATTGTAACGATCTTATCGGGATCGATCATCCACTTGTCTGCATTTGCACGTACAATCTTGATAGCACGCTGTGCATCGGCAAGAGGTGCGGGATCACGGTTCGGATCAATTCTGTAATGAACAACAACAGCGTGCATACCGCGCTTATTGAAAAACTCGGCATACGGTGCACCCTCATGAGCCGCAAGATTGTGATATCCGCCGCCGGGATAGATGACTATACACGGAAGCGGTTTATCCGTGTCGATAAAATAAGTCGTCATCATATTCGGGGTATCTGCCCCGTCAAGATAATACGGAATGTTGTTTTCCCAAAGTTTGATTTCCATAATTGTTACCTCACATTTCTTCATCTGTAAATTTAATTTGTATCTTGTCGATATCGTATTCCTCAAGCAGCACGGATGCGGCAGGAATTTTTATTTTGTGATACTTTGATGCATTTGCAATGTGTCCTTCGAAATCACGCATTAATGAAGTAACCTTTTGTCCGCGCTTCATCTGCATCACTTGAACACCGACAGAGCTTCTCGTGGTCTTTTCCGGAATCAGCTCACTCTTAAGCGATATAGCCCTGTTAGCATTGTTTACAAGCATTACCTCACACGGTGCCGTCAGATACATCGCACCTGCAAGCGGCGACGAATCGGAATATGCCGCAGTCAGCTTACGGCGGTTTGTTTTGGTCTGATAAGCACTGATCGGCACACGCACGCCTTTACCGTTTTCAAACACGAACAGCATATAAGCGTCGTCTCTGTACTCGGTCAGCACTGCCATCGCCGCAACGTGCTCGCCCTCATCAAAACCGAGCTTCGCAGGAATATAGTCACCGAGCTGGGATGCTTTCACATTGTCGAAATCGTCGATCTTCGCCTTATAGCACTGTGCCTTATCGGAGAAGAAAATAACCTCGGCGATATTCTCGGCGTCCTGCTCATGAACGATAACGTCACCGTCCTTGAGCTGCTGAACGTCACTTCCCCTGAGTGACTGCGGTGTGATCTTCTTAAAGTAACCGTCACGTGTGAGATATACGCGCACGTTATAGTTTTCAACCTCGCTCTCAGGCTCATAAACCTCGATGTCATCGGGATAAATAAGCTGTGTGAGACGCGGCTTTCCGTATTTCTTTTTGATCTCACGAAGCTCGTTTGCAATATGCTCACGAACCTTTATGTCGTCACCGATCTTCGCTTCAAGCTCTGCGATCTCCTTCTGAAGTGTTTCGATCTCCTTGATGCGATTTATGATATACTCACGGTTGAGATAACGAAGCTTTATTTCAGCGATATACTCTGCCTGGATCTCGTCGATACCGAAGCCTGTCATGAGGTTCGGAACAACGTCCGCTTCGAGCTCGGTTTCACGGACGATCTTTATCGCCTTGTCAATGTCGAGCAGTATTTTTCCAAGTCCCATGAGAAGATGGAGCTTGTCCTTTTTCTTTTTAAGCTCATACGATAATTCACGGCGTACACAGCCCATACGGAAGCGTATCCATTCGTTAAGGATCTCGATAACGCCCATCTGACGCGGTGTACCGTCGATAAGTACGTTGAAGTTGCAGTTAAAATTATCCTCAAGCGAGGTCATCTTAAAGAGCTTAGTCATCAGCTTGTCGGGATCAACGCCACGGCGAAGATCGAGAGTCAACTTAAAGCCAGATAAGTCAATTTCATCACGGAAATCAACGATCTCCTTGAGCTTACCCTCCTTAACAAGATCCGTGATGCGGTTCATTATAAGCTCGATTGAGGTTGAATACGGAATCTGCGTTATGTCAATGCAGTTGTCCTTTTTTTCATAATTGTATCTTGAACGAAGCGTAACACCGCCGCGTCCCGTCTGCATGATATCACGCATTTTGTCTCGGTCATATATGATATACGCACCGCCCGGGAAGTCGGGAGCTTTAATGATATCGAGCATCTTTTCAACAGGCGTATCGGGACGGCGAAGAAGCTGTATCGCACCGTCACAAATCTCGCCGAGATTGAATGAGCAAATGTTACTTGTCATACCGACCGCGATTCCGAGATTGGGCGTTACAAGCACATTCGGGAATGTTGTCGGGAGAAGCACCGGCTCCTTCATTGTTGCATCATAGTTATCAACCATGTCAACGGCATCCTTGTCGATACCGCGGAAAAGCTCCGAGCAAAACGAATCGAGCTTGACCTCCGTATAACGTGAAGCGGCGTACGCCATGTCACGGCTGTACTGCTTACCAAAGCTTCCCTTCGAGTCAACAAAAGGATGCAGAAGCGCCTCATGACCACGGGTTAAGCGAACCATCGTTTCATAGATAGCCGCATCGCCGTGAGGGTTCAGCTTCATGGTCTGACCGACGACGTTTGCGGATTTGGTGCGTCCGCCCGTAAGCAGTCCCATTTTGTACATCGTGTAAAGCAGTTTTCTGTGAGAGGGCTTGAAGCCGTCAATTTCGGGAATAGCGCGGTCGCGGATGACATACATCGCGTACGGCATGAAATTTGTGCGTATGGTATCGGTTATCGCCTGATTTGTGATCTCGGCGGTTATACCGCTTGTAGTGCGCTTGATTTCTTTCTGTTTGCGTGCCATCGTTGTTCTCCGTTTCGTTCTGAATTTGGGCGTTTATAATTTAATGATCTCGTGTCCCGCCGCCTTGAGCATACGGTTATATACGGCAAGACCAATTCCCGTTTTATCGGGGACCTTTACGTAAAAAATGTCACATCCATGCGTATCGATCGCACGAAGCATTTTAAAGAGACTGTGCGCTTCACTTTCGATATCGTGCTCACCAAGTGAAACACAGGTAATCGGAAGCGAGGAAAATTTATCTATTTCATCCGCAAAGAGTAGTATTCCGATCTTATCGGTTTCAGCACTTCGCGAGAGAAATTCATATATTTTTTCGTCAGAACCGTCAAGCATTATAAGCCTTGTGTCGGGCGCATAATGACGGTATTTCATTCCCGGTGCAAGCGGACGCTCACCGTCTGCAAGCTTTCCGGTTATCGCAGAATCGAGCGTAACGTCACCGAGGGATGAGAGCATCTCAACGGTTATACCGCCGGGACGCAGAAGTGTCATTCCGTTATCATCAATCTTAACTATCGTAGATTCAACTCCGATATCCGATTCATCACCGGCAATTATCATGTCGATACGCCCGGTCATGTCCGTGATAACGTGATCGGCGCAGGTGGGACTGGGTTTTCCAGATATATTAGCACTCGGCGCAGCTATCGGAACTCCTGCCGCTTCAATAAGCTTCCGTGCGGATTCGCTTGACGGTACACGAACTGCAACCGTGTCAAGTCCGCCCGTAACAGTATCGGGAATACATTCGCGCTTCGGCAGGACCACGGTTATCGGGCCCGGCATAAACGCTTCTGCGATTCGCCAAAACAGCTCGTTTGTGTGGCAGTATTTCTCTGCGTCCTCAACCTTTGCAAGGTGTACGATCAAGGGATTATCGGACGGTCTGCCCTTTGCCGCATATATTCTCTCCGCCGCAGTGGAATCGAGCGCATTACCGCCGAGTCCGTAAACTGTTTCGCTCGGGAAAGCAACAAGTCCGCCGTCGCGAAGTATTTTTCCTGCAACTCCAAATATGTCATTGTTTACTTTTTCATCACTGCATAAATGTGATATTATAGTGTCCATTTTTATCCTTTCGGTTAACAGTAAAATCAACTGTTTGCAAGCTTTGCCGCAGTGTCCGCGGTTGCGAGAGCTGTGAGCATCTCGTCAATGTCACCGTTCAAAAATTCCTCGAGTGAGTGAAGCGTAACTCCGATACGGTGATCGGTCACACGGCTCTGCGGATAGTTATAGGTGCGTATACGCTCGCTTCGGTCACCCGTACCGACCTGGCTCTTTCTCTCGGACGCAATTTTCGCATCCTGCTCTGCCTGCTTCATGTCAAAAAGCTTGGTACGAAGCAGCTTCATCGCCTTGTCACGGTTCTTGAACTGTGAGCGTTCATCCTGACATTCGATAACGATACCCGTCGGCTTATGAATGAGACGTATCGCAGATTCGGTTTTGTTAACGTGCTGACCGCCTGCACCGCTTGACTTTATGGTCTCGATTTCAAGATCGGACTGGTTTATTTCAATTTCAACATCCTCTGCCTCGGGAAGTACGGCAACAGTCGCCGTGGAGGTCTGTATTCTTCCCTGCGATTCGGTGACGGGCACACGCTGTACACGGTGTACACCCGATTCAAACTTAAGCCTTGAATATGCGCCCTCTCCTTCAACCATAAAGCTGACTTCCTTAAAGCCGCCAAGCTCTGTTTCGTTGCAGGAAAGGATCTCGGTTTTCCAGCCGACACTCGCCGCATACATATTATACATACGGTAAAGCACATATGCAAAAAGTGCCGCTTCTTCACCGCCTGCACCTCCGCGTATTTCGATAATGACGTTCTTGTCATCGTTCGGATCATGAGGAAGAAGGAGAATCTGTAATTCCTGCTCAAGCACCGGAAGCTGTTCCTTTAGTGAATTAAGCTCCTCTCTTGCAAGCTCCTCCATTTCGGGATCAAGCTTTTCCGAGAGCATTTCCTCTGTTTCACGCAGTTGACTCTCACAGGCAACATATTCGCGATATTTTTCAACGATAGGCGTCAAACGCTTGTGCTCACGCATCAGCTTCGTGTAACGTTCCTGATCGCATATGACCTCGGGAAGCGAAAGCTCCTCTGCCATTTTTTCATAATTTTCTTCGGTTATTTTCAGTTTTTCAAACATATTGCCCTTTCCATTTTCAAAGTCAAAAAACAGTCACCGCGCACGGCTTTTTTTCGTACGCGGAAATGTTAAATCAGAATTTCTATGACAACGCCGAGAAGCGCGGAGGTAATATACAAGAGTCCGAGCAAAGCGAAGTTCTGACGGTGTGAGCGGTTAACGCGGAAAAGCACAAGCATACCAACGCCTGCACCTGCCGAAAGTGCCGCCGCAAGTGAGCCGAAGCCGAGAGTTCCGGAAACGAACAGTTCTGTTGCAACAACACTTGCCGCACAGTTCGGAATAAGTCCTATAAGTGCAGTCAAAAAGGGCTGGAATATACTGTCTGCCATCATGAGCGTACCGAGCTTGTCCTCGCCGATAAGATCAATGATGAGATGCAGAATAAAGCTCGTCACAAACAGAAACGCGAAAATCGAAAGTCCACGTCTGAGAGCCGTTGAAATTATGCCGCTTTTACTGTCACAGTGTGAGCAGTGATGATGTTCACCGCCCTCATGTATATGCTCGCCGTGAGCGTGTATTTCCCGTTGCTTTGCAAGATCAAGCTTTGTTATGCGGAATATAAAATTGACCAAAAAGCCAACAGCTATTGCATAAACAAACTTGAGCGCAAGCAGGGGCAAAAACCATTTCACACGCTCGGGACTTGCAAGGAGTATCGGAAACGCTTCATCGCTCGTCGCAACAAAAACAGCGGCGACGGTTCCTGCCGTTATAAGGCGTTCCGCATAGAGATTCGCCGCGGCAACAGAAAAACCGCACTGTGGGAAAAGTCCGAGTGCTGCTGCACCAACAATTCCGAAGCCGTCACTCGCAAGCACACGCCTGACCTTATCCATCGCCTTATGCTCCACAACCTCGATAAGCAGATATATGAGCAAAAGGATCGGAAGTATATACCACGTGTGCTCAAGCGTATGAGTCAGCGCATGAGTCAAATGATGAAAAAATTCTTGCATTTATCCTCCCGGTGGAGTTTATTTCACACCAAACGCATAGATGGTGGTTGTATCGTACTTTTCGCCGACACGAAGCTTTGTTGAGGGGAAATTATCGTGATTGGGACTGTCGGGTGCGTGCTGTGTTTCAAGACAAACCGCAAGTCCCGGAGTCTGCTTCACGCCGCCCTTCATGGGAATCTCACCGTTCAGCGCCACCGAAGTATACAGCTGAACAGACGGCTGATCGGTCATAACGGACATAACACGTCCCGTTTTTTCATCGTAAAGCTCGGCAACCCTTTTAACTGTTCCGTCTGCTTTGAGAACATAGTTATGGTCATAACCGCCGATGAGTGCCGCTTGTGTGTCAGTATTGTCACCGACACGTGCTCCGATCGCAGTGGGAAGATTAAAGTCAAACGGAGTTCCCTCAACCTTGTAAAGATTACCTGTCGGAATAAGCTTATCATTTATCTCGGTAATCTCATCCGCATCGATCATCAGCTCATGGTCAAAAATCGAACCCGAATCATAGCCGCCGAGATTGAAGTAAGCGTGGTTTGTCATATTGATGACAGTATCCTGGTCACAAGTCGCCTCGTAGTGAATTGTAAGCTCGTTTTCATCGGTGAAGCTGTAAGTCACTTTGACACGAAGCGTTCCGGGGTAATTTTCCTCGGCGTCCTCGCTCACTATTGTCATGATAACGCCCTGCTCACCGACCTTTTCATACGGTACAGTGTCCCAGATCTTCTTGCTGAAGCCGACATTGCCGCCGTGAAGATGAACCTTTCCGTTCTCGTTGAGAGCGAGCTGATATGTTATGCCGTTGAGCGTGAATCTGCCGTTAGCGATACGGTTGCAGTAACGTCCGATAATCGCACCGTGATAACCGTTATCCTTAAGATATCCCTCAAGATTATCAAAGCCGAGAACCACGTCCGCCAGCTTTCCGTCACGGTCGGGAACGAGGAGCGACTGAATGATACCGCCCATTGTGAGTATCTTGACAGATGCACCGTTTTTATTTGTAAGCGTATATGCATAAACCTCACTACCGCAAGGCTTTTTGCCAAAAAGTTCCTGTGTTATCATCAAAAAATTCCTCTTAAAATCTATTATTCGTCATATCCGTTCGGATTGAGCGTCTGCCAACGTGAGCTGTCGCGGCACATATCCTCGATACCGTGCTCTGCCTGCCAGCCGAGAATCTCACGTGCCTTCGCCGGATCAGCATAACATTCGTCAATGTCACCGGGACGTCGAGGTGCGATCTTGTAATTGATCTTCTTGCCGGTTGCAGCCTCGTAAGCCTTAACGATATCAAGCACGGAATAGCCGTGTCCGGTTCCGACGTTGAACACATCAAGTCCCGGCTTCTTTTCAAGCCAATTGAGTGCCGCAAGATGAGCCTTTGCGAGGTCAACAACGTGGATATAATCGCGCACGCCCGTTCCGTCGTGAGTGTCATAATCGTCACCGAAAACGGAGAGACATTCGCGCTTACCGATTGCAACCTGGGTGATATACGGCATAAGGTTGTTCGGAATACCCGAGGGATCCTCGCCGATCATACCCGATTCATGTGCGCCGATCGGATTGAAATAACGGAGTATCGCAGTGTTCCATTCCTCGTCCGCCTTGTAAAGATCCTTCAGAATATGCTCGATCATGAGCTTGGTTTCGCCGTAAGGATTGGTTGCGGAATTCGGGAAATCCTCGCGGATCGGAACAGATGCAGGCTTACCGTAAACGGTTGCGGAAGATGAGAACACGAGGTTCTTGCAGTTATATTTTGCCATCAGCTCACAGAGATTGAGCGTGCTGATAAGATTGTTCTGATAATAGCGAAGCGGAATTGCACACGATTCACCGACTGCCTTGAGTCCGGCAAAGTGGATAGCGGAGTCGATATTTTCGGAAACGAAAACCACCTCAAGTGCATTTTTATCGCAGAGGTCAACATTGTAAAACTTAAAATCCTTACCCGTGATCTTACGGATACGGTCAAGCACAACAGGCTTTGAATTACAGAAATTATCGGCAATAACAACCTCCTTGCCGATGTTAAGAAGCTCAACGACAGTGTGTGAGCCGATGAATCCGGCACCACCGGTTACCAAAATAGACATATCATATCTCCTTACAAATTAACGAAAATTATTTCCAAAGACCGTCCGGATAAACTCCTGCCTCGGTCTGCGATTTGATAAACTCAACAAATTTCGGCTTATCTTCAGCATATGTAACGCCATACCATTTTGCACTCGTTTCAAGAACAGAAACGTCACATTTACCCATGTCAATACGGCTCTGAAC
>JAFTTS010000025.1 GCA_017466685.1 Clostridia bacterium | reverse complement strand
TCACATCTGAAATTGGAAGGCTCTTGACATAAATCTCTGACAATATAAGCAGCAGGTGCAACTCCCTTGTTTTCACATTCATGGGAAACAACACCATAATTTCCTATAAGAGGGAATGTCTGAACAACGAGCTGTCCCTTATATCCCTGATCGGTAAGTGTTGACATATAGCCGGTCATAGCGGTTGTGAAAACAGCTTCACCAATGGTTTCGGCTTCATAACCGAAAGATCTTCCGCAGAAAACCATGCCGTTTTCAAGTACCAGATATGCTTTCTTGGTCTGCATAATATACCTCCGTCTTTATTACATATATTATAGTATTACATCATTCACAATATTATACCACTTTGAAGATTATATGTCAAGAGATTAATATGTATAAATATTAAGTAATACACAGAAAAATAGTTGTGAAAAGAAATTAAACGGCCCTCGGTTTTACAGCGGAAAGCTTTTGTATTTCTGGAGATACTCTGTCGGGGAGCAGTTGTATGCAGACTTGAAAAATCTGCAGAGGTTTTCGGGAGATGAAAATGACAGTCGGCGTGCTATCTCGGCAATGGGGAGCTCACTGTATAAAAGGACGATGATCTCGCGCAGGATAAGCCGTCCGGCATATTGCTTCGGTGTTTGCTTGTATTCGGCCTTAAAGAGCTTGGAAATGTGAGAATTTGAATAATTGAATCGATTTGAAAGGTCGGCATCCTTGAAAACTTCAACGAAATTGCTGTCAATATATTTTTTAACTCTCACCGGAAGTGCACCGTCCTTTATCGCACTGGCACGGAAGATATAGGAAAGAAGCATATCGGTGAGCCTGTTTATATAAAGCTCCTTGTCACGGCTCTTTTTTGCATAGGTGCGAGTCATTTTCAGTGTGTCTGCAATAAATTCGTCGCTTGAAATATCTATTTCGACAACGCTGTTTATTTCGGGAAAGGTGTATGCATGGATATACAGCGAATAAAACTTGTCCTGCGGAAGCTCACGCAGAGAAAAAACTCTGTTTGCCGGGAGTATATAGAGGTGGTTCTTTTTGAACGGCTTTTCAACTCCGTTAACGGTATAAAACGCAGAACCGCCGAGAGCATAGTATATTATCGAAAAAGGACGGGTTATATTCGGGTAATCCCAGTTTGCGCCTGTGATGCACTCCCTGAATGCGATGACCGATATACATTGCATATGCGTTATACGATGTACCGTCCGTCGAGAATAATCAAGAACATAAGCGGTAAGGAAACTGCACGGTATTCCACATTAAATCGACCTATCCGGAGATCAAAAGCAGGAGAGGTTACATCGAGGAGCACACATATATGAGAAGCGCAGAGGTGTCGCTCATGGGCGAATATGAGGTGTACATTCTCCCTGAAATGACCAAGGTTGAAAGCCGATGTGAAAACGGCAGAACCATTTTCAAAACGGGAGACATTCTCGGTTACAGAGCGTTTTTACTTAAATAAGCAAACGAAAAGGAAGATCACCGAATCGGGCGATAATTTCACCAAGATCGCCGAGCAGATGAAATTTGACAGTATTCATTATTTTACAAGCTTTTTCAAGAAAATGTCGGGCATGACTCGGTCGGAATACAGGAAGCACAATTCCAAAGAGTGAAACTGAAATTGTTACGCAAATGCAACTTCTTTGCCAAAGTGAGCGTTTCAAGCGTGTGGCGGTTGATGCCCTCTCCGTCTCACTTCGTTCGACACCTCTCCCAAAGGGCGAGGCTTTAGTTAGTCGAAGACGCGGACGATGTTTACGTGGGAAGCTTTTGGTAACTCGAAGCCGTGCTTCTTCAATAAAAGAAAAAAGCTGTCTATGTTTGCTTACAGACAGCTTTAAAATTTTATTCTTCGTTTTTATCCTTGCCGATGATCAGCTTGCCGACGGGGATGAGAAGTCCGCCGATTGCGTTTCCGACGGTCATTACAAGAAGATAAAGAAGCGTTTTGAGCGTGAAGCTTTGTGCGAGGACGAAATAGAACATATTCGCAACACAGTGTTCAAACGAACAAAGGATAAACGTCATAACAGGGAAAATCACAAAAAGCGCGCGGATTGTGCTGGAGCGTTTCTTGTACTGATCCACCGCGATGAACATACAGAGTCCGCATCCGATGGCGAGCAGGAGAATGCTCACAAGGTTATCGTTCAACTTGACGTTAACGATCGCATCCACCTTGTCGTGCAGCTTTGGCTCGTATACACGTGTGAACCACAGACAGAGTGCAACAAGTGCTGTTCCGATGAGGTTTCCACACCAGATGAGCATCAGTGTTCCAATGTATGAGGGCTTGTTTTCGAGCGCGTATCCGACCTTACCCGTGAAAAGGTTGAAGCCGAACGCTAAGATGGTCAAAAGACCGATGGAGAAAAGTGCCGCTCCGACAACGGGGTTATCGACGGAGAGATATACCGTTCCGCCGAGCCCGATGCAGAATCCGGCAAGGATCGCAAGGACAATGGTTTTTTTCATGTTTGTACTTCGCTTTCTTTGTGTAGATTATATTGATACCATTATATCATATATTTCCCTGTTTTGCAACAATATTTGATAAAATAATACGCCGTTATTTTTTTTCTAAAAACAGACAGGTCTCTTTTTTGACTTCTCCGATACGTTTCATCACGAAAACAAGATTGAGTGCCGTCATCGCGCTGATGGCAAGGTCCGAAAAGCTCCAGACGATACTCTCTGAGCTCACTGCACCAAAGAATGCCGACAGCGAATAAAGCCCAAGATATATGTACCGCGCGCATGGACTTTTCGTCAGAAACGCAAGGCTCTCCGTTCCGTAATAAAACCAGCAGACGATCGTGCAAAATGCGAAAACGGCAATGGCGGCACAGAGTATCGGTTCGGCGAATGGGATGAAATGTGACATCGAGTCTGAGGCGGTTTTCATGCCGTCCTGCGTTATCGGCACTCCGTGACGTCCGGCGATGAGAACGACCAGTGCGGTCATGCTGCAGATGACTATCGTGTCAATAAACACCTCAAGGATGCCGAATACTCCTTGTGCGGCAGGTGAGGTTACATTTGCGCTTGCGTGTGCGATCGGTGCAGTGCCGCAGCCGGCTTCGTTTGAAACAGTACCGCGAGTAACGCCGATGCGCAGTGCACGACTTGTTATAAAGCCGATCACACCGCCGCCCATTGCCTCTTTATCGAATGCGGATGTGACGATATCGCTGATAATGTCACCGAGCAGCGGCAGATTGGTGATTATTATGAAAAGCGACATTATTATATAGATGACACTCATGAGAGGGATCAGCTTTTCAGTGAGCGAGGCAATTCGCGAAAGACCGCCGGATACGACAGCGAAGGTGAGTGTTGTCACGATGACACCGCAAACTGCCGGTGGGAGCGAAAACGTTTCATTCACGCTGACTGAAATCGCACTTGACTGTACCGCCGAACCCATTGCAAGTGACGCGGCAAGGCAGAGAATTGCGAAAAGTGACGCCGTGAAGTTTGACACACGTGTTCCCCTCTCGGCAATATAAAAATACGCACCGCCGTGATAATTTCCGTTTCTGTCGCATCTGCGGTGACGCACGGCAAGGACGATCTCCGCATATTTTATCGGCAACGCGGCAACGGCACTGACAAGCATCCAGAATATCGCGCCCGAGCCGCCTATGTATATCGCCGAAGCGACACCTGCAATGTTACCGACGCCGAGTGTTCCTGCGAGCGCCACGATCATGGCACGCATCGGTGACACTCCCTCACCGCCGCCCGATTTCAGTGCCTTTAACATACGGCGCGGTCTCGTTACGAAAAACGGGCGCAGATATATAAGCAGAAAAATTCCCGTGAAAAACACCGCGACGCAAAGTCCCGGCCCGAAAATATAGCTGTTTACGAAATCAAGCAGTTTTGTCATGTTATGGCTCCCGTGTTCATTTTTATATATTGTATGTTTTTGTACGGGATTAAAGAACGGTTCTCCTTTAGCACTCGACGGCGTTGCGTGACAAAAATATCGTAAAAAGCAGTATTTTGGCATAATTATATATTGTGGAAATAAGTTGTAACTAAAGTGTAAACTATGGAAAAAAGGCTTGATTTTTATTTTTTGTCGGTGTACAATATAATCGTACGTTAGCACTCGGCGTCATTGAGTGCTAAAAATACGAAAATAAGCACGTCACATGACGGCTCAAATATCAGGAGGAAAATATCATGACTATCAAACCGCTTTGCGACAGAGTTGTCGTTAAAATGGTAGAAGCAGAGGAGACCACCAAGAGTGGTATCATTCTCGCAGGTGCGGCAAAGGAAAAGCCGCAGGTTGCAGAGGTCGTTGCAGTCGGCCCCGGCGGAATCGTTGACGGCAAGGAAGTTGTTATGACCGTTAAGGTTGGTGAAAAGGTTATCACCAGCAAGTATGCAGGTACGGAAGTTAAGTGCGACGGCTGTGATTACATCATCGTTCGCCAGAGCGACATTCTCGCTGTAGTTGAATAATCAGTTCGGAGGTAATTTAAAATGGCAAAGAATATCATTTACGGAATCGAAGCAAGAAACGCACTCCTCGCAGGCGTTGATAAGCTTGCTAACACTGTTAAGATCACTATGGGCCCCAAGGGCAGAAACGTCGTTCTCGACAAGAAGTTCGGCGCTCCGCTGATCACCAATGACGGCGTTACCATCGCAAAGGAGATCGAGCTTGAGGACGCTGCAGAAAACATGGGTGCACAGCTCGTTCGTGAGGTTGCAACCAAGACAAACGATGCTGCAGGTGACGGTACGACCACCGCTACACTTCTCGCTCAGGCTTTCATCACCGAGGGCATGAAGAACGTTGCCGCAGGTGCTAATCCCATCGTTATCCGCAAGGGTATCCAGAAGGCAGTTGACAAGGCTGTTGCAGGTCTCGTTGCAAATTCCGAGAAGGTAAAGGGTACTGCGGATATCACCCGTGTCGGTACTGTTTCTTCCGGTGATGAGGTTATCGGTAATCTCATTGCGGACGCTATGGAAAAGGTTACTGCAGACGGCGTTATCACCGTTGAGGAATCGAAGTCCGCTGAAACCTACAGCGAGGTTGTTGAGGGTATGCAGTTTGACCGCGGTTATCTCTCGCCCTATATGGCAACCGATACAGATAAGATGGAAGCTGTTATCGATGACGCTCTCATTCTTATCACCGAAAAGAAGATCAGTAACATTCAGGAAATTCTTCCCGTTCTTGAGCAGATCGTTCAGGCAGGCAAGAAGCTCCTCATCATTGCAGAGGACGTTGAGGGTGAAGCTCTCACAACTCTCGTTCTCAACAAGCTGCGCGGCACATTCGTTTGCGTTGCTGTAAAGGCTCCCGGCTTTGGCGACAGACGCAAGGAAATGCTTCGCGACATCGCAATTCTCACAGGCGGTGAGGTTATTTCCGATGAGCTCGGTCTTGAGCTTAAGGATACACAGATTCACCAGCTCGGTCGTGCAAGACAGATCAAGGTCAGCAAGGAAAACACCATCATCGTTGGCGGTGCAGGTGATAAGGCTGAGATCGATTCGAGAGTTGCACAGATCAAGAACGCTATCGAGACAACCACATCCGATTTCGACCGCGAAAAGCTCACCGAAAGACTTGCAAAGCTCGCAGGTGGTGTTGCTGTAATCAAGGTTGGTGCGGCTACCGAAACCGAAATGAAGGAAAAGAAGCTCCGCATCGAGGATGCTCTCAATGCAACCAAGGCGGCAGTTGAAGAGGGTATCGTTGCAGGTGGCGGTACTGCTTACCTCAACGTAATCGAGGATGTCAAGGCACTTCTCGACACCGTCCAAGGCGATGAAAAGACCGGTGTTGCAATCGTTCTCAAGGCGCTTGAGGCTCCTGTACGTCAGATCGCAGAGAATGCCGGCTTTGAGGGCTCGATCATTGTTGACAAGATCCTTTCGAGCGGCAAGAAGGGTTACGGCTTCGATGCTTACAACGAAAAGTATGTTGACATGATGGAAGCAGGAATCGTTGACCCGACCAAGGTTACACGTTCCGCGCTTCAGAATGCGGCAAGTGTTGCGGCAACCGTTCTCACCACTGAGGCTGTTGTTTCCGACATCAAGGAACCCGAACCTCCTATGCCTGCAGGCGGCGGAATGGGCGGTATGTATTAATAGAATAACGCGCAAAGTGAAACGCTCTCGGTTTGTTCCGGGGGCGTTTTTTGTGAGTGTTAGGGTGATTTCGAAGTGTGTCGCTTCGAGCTTTGCGTAAG
Organism: Clostridia bacterium; assembly: GCA_017466685.1. Classification (GTDB taxonomy): domain Bacteria; phylum Bacillota; class Clostridia; order Oscillospirales; family CAG-272; genus Flemingiibacterium. The sequence continues at coordinate 31,046 of JAFTTS010000025.1, read as the reverse complement.
TTCGAGGGGAACAGAAATCAGCTGTGCCGCTGAACATCATTCCTATGCTCTGACTAACCAAAAGCCTTCTCCAGTGGGAGAAGGGGGACCGCGTAAGCGGTGGATGAGGTGTAAATCGAAGCACGCTGCTTCGAATTTCGCGTAAGTTCGAGAGGGATGGACACCAGCTGCGCAGTTTTCCACCCCTCTCGAGCTCTCCCACCCTTCCTTGCCAACGCCCGGATTGCGCTCAGTTCGCTAACGCTCACAATTCGCTTTGACACTTGTACCCCTCGAGCCGCCACCTTACGAGGGCGGCACCGCTCCCTTGTTTCTTTCACTGCAAAAAAGTTAGCCTGAGCCGCAAGCTTTGTTTCGCTACTCAAATCCAATCTTTTCCCAAAATACAAAAAAGACTGCTTGCCTTATGCAAACAGCCTCTTTTTTTACTTATTTTCCGTGATATAACTTGTTCACCTGATAAACCGGCTCACAGGTGAGATTAACACCAAGCTTCTTGAACGTCCTTGTGTCAATTTCCGAGAGGATTACAGATGAATGCACCTCACACCCCTGAAGCTTATCAAGCTGCTCCAAGGATCTCGCGGCAAGCGGTGAGGTCGCGGCACAGATCGAGAGTACGATCAATACCTCGTCTGTGTGTAAACGTGGATTGCGTCCGCGCAGATAATCAACCTTTAAGTGCTGTACAGGCTCAATGATATTCTGCGGTATAAGCAGTACCTCGTCTCCGATGCCGGCAAGACGCTTGAGCGCATTCAGAAGCATTGCCGCCGATGCACCGAGGAGTGACGAGGTTTTGCCTGTCACTATTGTACCGTCCGGCAACTCTATTGCAGCCGCAGGATTGTCGGTTTCCTCCGCTTTTTTGTTTGCGGCGGTGACGACACGGCGATTTGCCGGTGTGAGATTTGCCTGCTTCATTAAAATGTCGAGCTTGTGCACGGTCGTGCCGGATCCCATGCTTTCACGCTGATCACAGAGCGCAATATAGTAACGTCTTATGATCTCCTGCTTCGCCGCTTCACGTACGACGGCATCATCAACGATGCAGTTTCCAACCATGTTAACGCCCATGTCCGTTGGGGATTTGTACGGTGACGAGCCGTATATCTTTCTGAAGGTCGTGTCAACAACCGGGAATATCTCAACGTCACGGTTATAGTTGACCGCGGTTTTGCCGTACGCTTCGAGGTGGAACGGGTCGATCATGTTGATGTCGTTAAGATCGGCGGTTGCGGCCTCGTATGCGATGTTAACGGGATGTTTAAGGGGAATATTCCAGATTGGGAAGGTTTCAAATTTCGCGTAGCCTGCCTTGGTACCGCGCTTGTTTTCATGATAAAGCTGAGACAGACATACTGCCATCTTACCGCTTCCGGGACCGGGTGCTGTAACGATGATAAGCTTTTTCTCGGTCTCAACAAAGTCGTTTTTGCCGTAACCCTCATCGCTGACAATGGTTTCAACATTGAACGGATAACCGTCTATCGAATAGTGGTGATACACTTTCATTCCGATGCCGGCAAGCTTTTTCTCAAATTTGAGCGCGTTCGGCTGGGCTGTATATCTTGTGAGGACAACACTGCCGACGAAAAGTCCGATGTTCGTGAAAGCGTCAATAAGGCGCAGAACATCCAGGTCATATGTTATGCCAATATTGCTGTTGATCTTATTCTTTTCGATATCATCCGAGTTGATGGCGATAACGATCTCCGCATCGTCTTTCAGCTGGAGAAGCATTTGCAGCTTACTGTCGGGCTTGAAACCGGGCAGTACACGTGCCGCGTGATAATCGTCAAAAAGCTTACCGCCGAACTCAAGATAGAGCTTGCCTCCAAACTGTGAGATACGTTCGCGGATATGCTTTGATTGCAATTCGAGATATTTGTCATTGTCGAAACCTATCTTTGGCATATAAGAGTCCCCCATTTAACAAACTATTTCTATTATATCACAATTGCAAGCGATTTTCAACACCAATTTTCAAAAAAACGAAAATTTTCTGTCCTACATCGCATTTGTATTGCAATATCATTGCGGAATAACTATTGTACTTTTTTTGATTTTGTGATATAATTACTGTATGGAAATAAAATCATATTCCAGCATAAGGAGAAAAACAATGTTAAAGGACAAAATCAAAGGTGCGGCTGCCGGACTTTTTGCCGGAATTTTAATCAGTGCAACGGTAGTCGGTGCCACAACAGGTGCGATTCAGAGGGAGCTTCATTATAACAATATTCAGATAACACTGGACGGAAAAAACGTACATCCGACCGATGCAAACGGTAAATATGTTGAGCCGTTTATAATCGACGGAACGACCTATCTTCCCGTACGTGCCGTTTCGAATGCACTCGGACTCGGCGTTGACTGGGATGGGAACACGAACACCGTCAAGCTTACAACCTCGGGTACACAAGCCGAAGTCAAGCCGGCGGAAACAATACCCACCATATCAAACACGGACGCACTCTGCGATTATATGCACTCCAAGAAGGAAAGTGACATTCTGACCTTTAAGTTTAAATACACAGGAAATCAGGATGATATCAACGCCACTCGTATGGCGGATATGCTATGTTGCTTCTATCTGAGCTGGGAGCGCACGGGAGATGTTTATACTGTAACGGTGACGGAATATCCCGGTGACCATATCGTTGACGCTCACAGAAAGGGCGACACGTCAAGCCTTACCTATGACGAAAGGCTTACCTATAATAAGGCTCTTGAAATGGTGGAGGAAGCAAGACGCAATTCAAACAGTATGATCGAGCTTGAAATTGCGATACACGATATGCTTTGCGAAAGTATCGTTTACGATAATTCAAACGGAACCTATGTAGCTGATAAGAATAAGCCTCCGAGACATCTGACTGCTGTTGGTGCACTGCTTGACGGACGTGCCAACTGTCAGGGCTACACCGATGCCTTTTATCTGCTTGCTTCCCTGGCAGGCTTTGAGGTCGGAAGACAGTTTGTCGAGGATTATGAGACTACACATATGACAAACACGATTCGTCTTGACGGTAAATGGTATATCGTTGACGTAACCTACGACGACGTGGATATAAACGACGGCAATACGATTAAATGTTACCGTCTTTTCAACGCAGGTGAGGATATGTGCACGGAATACTGGTGGCCGGACGATATGGAGTATCATAACATTTGCGAATATTCAGGCAGTAACTACTACTATAATCTCCCCGGATATGTTGGCGGAAATGATTACACAAAGAGCTTCACCTCGGTATATGACATGGCAGAGATGATCGCGGACGAATGGATGTATAACGGCAGAACGCACTTCAACACCGTGCTTCTTGGAGTTGGCACCGACTGGACTGCGCTTGACGACCCGCTTTACGACATCCTTACGGAAAGAGGAGCCCCGGTCAACAACTATACGCTCTATTCAACCAATGCGAATGAAAACACCTTCTTCTATCTCTATTTTAATTGATACCACTTTTTAAATAAAACCGAACGCCGTGCAAGCCTTGACATTGTGCGGCGTTTGTGGTATACTTTAATATAGGTAATTATGTGCTTATAAAGAGCTTAATATATGGAGTAAAAAATAATGGAACTTAAAAATTTAGGCGGACGTAAGGCACGTCTGCTTCTCGTCTATCCTGACTACACAGACCGTGACTGCGCACGCCGTGTCAGCGGAGGTAACTACAGTGAGGGACTTGCATCCATTTCCGCTGTACTCAAGGAGGGCGGTCACCATGTTGGCCTCTTGCATCTCCTGAACCTCCACACAGAGGAGGATTACAAGGCGCGTCTGCGTGAAAAATCGGCTGACGGTGAATATGATATCATCGGCTTCTCGATACGCACCACGGCTTTCCCGGACTGTCAGGACTATATTAAGTGGACAAAGGAAATTTATCCCGATGCATTCATCATTTGCGGAAGCTATCACTGTACGCTCGTTCCCGATGAAGTCCTGGCGCTTGACGGCGTTGACTGTGTTTGCGTCGGTGACGGTGAGTATGCGGAGCTTGAGCTTTGCGATAAGATGTCTGCCGGCGAGGATTATACGGACGTTGAGAGCCTTTATTTCAAGATGCCCGACGGCAGTATAAAAAAGAACCCGATCCGTCCGCTTTTTGCCGATCTTGACCGTATACCGATCCCCGATTTCGAGCTTTTCGATTATGATAACCTTGAATCGTCCAAGGTTGGAACGGCGATAGTTGTCGTCAGCCGAGGCTGCTTCTATAACTGCACCTACTGCGGTAACGGTAACTTCCGTAAGGTCTATCCGAACAAGAAGATATACGCGCGTTTCCGTTCGCCCGAAAATGCGATACTTTATTTGAAAACTCTCCTCGAAAAGCATCCGCAGATAAAATTCATCAATTTCCGCGATGCTATATTCAATATGTTCCCCGATTGGTTTGATAAGTTCATTGATATGTATACGGAACAGATCCATCTGCCGTGTACGGGTAACATCCGTTTCGATATTCTGACCGAGGAAACTGTCAAGAAGATGAAAGCGGCAGGCTTCTACACCATCGATATGGGACTTGAAAGCGGTGACCCCGAGATGCGATTCAAGTATCTGCGCCGTTATCAGACGGATGAGATGATAATCCGTTGTTCGCAGTGGTTCCATAAGTACGGTATCGCTCAGCTCACGTATAATATAATCGGTCTGCCGTTTGAGGATATTCACCGTGCGCTCAAGACGATCAAGCTGAATGCACGTATCAAGAGCGACCGTACCATTCCGAATATTTTCTATCCTTACGAGGGTACTGCACTTTACGAGATATCAAAGGAAGCCGGTTTCATTCCCGAGGGCGACCTGACAAAACGCCGCGTACCGCTTGTACAACCGCAGTTCCCGGAGGAGCAGGTGCTTTTCATCGAGGCTTACTTTATGCATTTTGTGAAGCGTTACAAGCGTGCATATGCGATGCCGAAATGGCTTGGCGGACCTTACGAAAAGTGGCTTGATAAGCGTGTTACGGGTAAGCACGTGCCTTATAAATTCTACGTTAAGCTGCACGATATTTACGCAGGTATACGCAATAAGTTAAAGGATCTGCTTGTTAACCGTATGCCGAAGTTATACGTTAAGCTGCGTATGATGAAGCACAAAAAGAAAGCGCAGTCAAAATAAAAGGAGAAACGAAATGGCACATTATATTATTCAGGACAAGTGCATCTGTTGTGCGACCTGCGATGTGGAATGTCCGTTCCACGCGGTTGTGATAAGTCCCGAGGGAAAGTTCAGTATTGACGAAACCAAATGCCGCGACTGCAGAAAGTGCGCCGAGGCGTGTCCCATGGATGCAATTGAGAAAAAATAAAAAAATAAAGGTGTTGTCATGCGTTTTTGCGGACAGCACCTTTGTTTTAGGCGATAAATTATAGTTTTGCGTTTCGAACGTCAGAGCTGTTGATTTTTCCCTCATCCGTCAAAGTTGCGAAACAATCTTTTACAGCTATCCCCCGAGGGAAGGCTTTGGGGAAGTTTGAGCCGCAAAACGTAGCTTTCCTGCACGAACTAACTTTTTAGCAGTGAAAGAAACAAGGGAGCAGTGCCGCCCTCGTAAGGTGGCGGCTCGAGGGGTGCAGGTGTCAAAGCGAATTGTGAGCGTTAGCGAACTGAGCGCGAATCGGGCGTCGGCAAGGAAGGGTGGGAGAGCTCGAGAGGGGTGGAAACCTGTGCAACTGGTGTCCATCCCTCTCGAATTTACGCGAAGCTCGGAGCGGTATGCCTCGGAATTACCCTCTCCGTCTCGCTATGCTCGACACCTCTCCCAAAGGGCGAGGCAAAGTTAGATGCTCTCGAATTTACGCGAAGTTCGAAGCAGCACACTTCGAATTAAATCACAGCGCGTCGAGCGAATCCCACGTCATAGGCAGTGGGAACCAGCATTTCGCGAAATACGGCATCGGACAAACCGTATTTGTCGGCATGATACCAAAGAGAAGTCTTGTCGCATCAAGCTTGTCAAGCGTTACATCACCTTCGTCGGATGTGCGTACACATGATACCGCACCATCCTTGACACTGATGTTAAGCGTGCCGTAGCCTGTGATGGCGAGCTTTAATTCACCGTCCGGAAGCGTTTCATACTTCGCCTTGATGTTCATGTATACCTTTACAGTCTTTTCCCAGTTGAGGACGTTGAAGAAGGTTGTCGATGATACCTTTATGTCCTCACATACCTTCGTGAAAAATCTCGCTTCCTCGAAAAGTAAAGGCGTTATGTTGAATCTGATATCGCACGATGCAAAATAGTTCCATGCGGCGATCATGTTCTTGTAATTTTCCGTGCTCGTTGCACGAATCTCCCATATGCGCTCGCCGTTAACGCTTGCCGAAATGTAACCGATCTTCTCACCGTTCTTGTTTGTGGCAATGAAAGGCACACAACACTTCGCACAGAGTATGCGGTGGAAAACGTCATAATTGTTGGCGGTGTCGCGCTCAAGATAAAAATCGCGCTTTTTGTAAATCTCGTATGCAAACTTTAACGTCTCAACGTCATCCCTCTTGATACGGGTAAAGGTTATCTCGCTCGGATCAAAATCGGGGAAGATACGCTGTCTGTTCTTCTTTGTAAAGGTGCATTCATACGAAATTCCGCCCTTTTCAAAGCCGTAACGGTTGTAGCGCTGACGCTTGCCGCCGAGTCTTGCCACGTCAATACCCGTTTCCTCGCATATTTCCATTGCACGTGCGAAGGTTTTCGAGAATGCACCCTGTCCCTCAAATTCGGGCAGAGTTGCGACGTTGCCGACGGTTGCAAATGTAACCTCGTCCTCGTTTATGTGTCCGTACATGGGGTAAATGCCGACAACGCAGGCGAGTTTGCCGTCGATGAACGCGCCGATGTGCTTGTTCATGCTTTCCTCGTCGTTAAGCTCGATTTTCGGCTGCTCTTTGGTGAAATCCATAATGCGACCGTATGTTGTGCCGAATGAACGGTTGAGAACGTATATAAGATCATCGTGATCTGCAGGTGTAAGGTGACGAATTTCCATTTTAAACCTCAATCAATTTAAACATTTTTGTTTCGCCGAGGTAAGCGTCGAACGTAACGCTCTCTGCACCCTTGGCGTAGAATTTTTCCTCGTAAACCTCATAAACGTCCACTTTTCTGCCAAAATTAAGCGTCTTTTTGCCGCTCGACGAGGCGTGGAACGTGATGTGGTTTCTGCCGATATATGTAACGTCATCGCTGTCACAGTAAATGTGTACGCCCGCAAACTTCGCGAGAGCACGGAACACGTCGCTTTTCACTGACTTCGAGCCGTAGAACACCGAGGTGTAACCGTCACATTCCTTGACCGAAACCGCAGGGTAACCGCTGGTTAAGAAGTATGCGAGGTTCTTTGCGTCCTTGTCGTTCGAATAGAACAGCGGACAGAGATAGGTGTCCCAGTGTGCGTCCGGACCGGCGCTGTTTCTGACGTAATAGTCGCCTCTGCCGCGGTTGAAGTAACCGTAAAGTGCACGGTTGTCAAAGCTTTCGCTGATCGGGTGTGCCTCACCGTTCCATCTGAAAGCGGCATCGAACGAATTGGTGTCCATTGCGATATCCATTCCGGTGAGCTCCTTCATGTATTCAACCGACATCTTTGTGTCTGCAAGCGGCTTGACGAATCCCGGCGCGTACAGCCATACAGCAACGGCATGGTCACGGCGGAGCTTCGCTTTGATGACCTCTCTCTCCTCGTCGGAAAGGATGAAGGTATTGATGAACACGTACATCTTGTAGGACGGCATATCAGGGTTTGCCATGTCGTTATGGTAATACTGATCGACAGGTGTTCCGATTCTTGCCATCTCATAGCCACGCATGATCTCGATAAGGTCACGTGTTGTCTGGAACGATACCGAGTTTATCGTTTCCTCGTCGAATATGAACGCAACCTCGCTGTTTTTGGTGCGGTTCATTTCATAAGCGTCCTTTGCGATGAGCTGCTGCTTTGAGAAGAGCTCATAAACCTCGGGGAACTTATAGCGCTTGCCGCCGAGAAGCTGGTCAAACCACCACGAATGAACGTCCTCGCAGATGTTGCGTCCGAACTCACGCTTGAGTACGTTTATCGTGTCGGTCATGTCGTAAATTCTGAATTTATCCTGATAGTAACGGTTTTCCGCGCAGGTACGTGCATCGTCCTCAACGATATACATCTTGCCGTGGATCGCGAACGAATCCTGAACGGTACGCTGACCTGTTGAGCCGCCGGGCTGACGGTTTTCGTAGATACCCGGGTTTGCAAGGAAGTCAACGCAGTCGCTCTCGAGTATTTTCAGAGTGCCGCCGTTTGTACCCGAACGCAGGAAGTCGATACAGCCCTGTGAGCCGTAAAATGCGCCGACAACTCTGCCGGGAGTGAGACGCTTGATGATCTTTGCAAAGTGAATGATCGAATTTGCCGTTCCGAGGTGCCATGCACGGTAGAAGTCGTAAATATCGACGTTCTTATCATGGTCGATGAACGAGCCGAGGTTTGTACCGTTATATGGTGGCGGCGGATTGCCCGAATTTGAAACGACCTGTCCCTTCGGTACTGCCGCATCCTTGTCAACTCTGTTTGCAAAATAATGCTTATCGAACGTGGGAATCGGAGGATTGTCGATGGTTGCGTCAGGGTTCTTCCAATGCTTCTGCAGATTTTCGTCCGTGCCGTAGGTTTCGCGCAGATATGACGAAAATTCACGCTTGAATGCAAGGCTGTGGTCAAGGCAGATGTCCTTATCCATAAAGCTTACCCAGTGTCTGTAGTACCATTCCGAGGTACCGCCTGCGGCAAGGAAACAGCCGATTATTCTGTCTGCATAAGGAAGCTGCATGATGAGATTCCAGGTTTCCTCGAGTGCCTTGCCTGCGTCCTCGCGCCACTTCTGCGAGCAAAGCGAATACCAGCGAGGCAGGTCTTTTTGATATGACTCCGTCCAGAGGTTGACGGGCGGATGTGTGCCGTCGCTGTAAAGTGTACATTCGTCGGGGTTTTCGAGTATCCACTCGTTTGTCGGATGCAGACCGATTCGCGGTACTATGTATGCATCGGGTATCGCTTCTAAAAGTGCACGTGCTTCGTAATCGAAAAGCTCGAGTGCGTTCGGCTTCAGCCATATTGTGTCGCAAATCAGGAAAAATACTTTGATTCCCGCTTTGCCGAGGTTTTCGAAATAGTCTTTATCGAAGATGATCTCGGAGTCGTTAATTGTGCGTATTGTTGCCATCATCGGCGGATAGATCTTATCGTCGATGAACAGTGCCGGTCTGCCGTTATAATCTTTAAGTTCTGCTTTCATGTTAATAGCTCCTTTTTTTGTTGACGGGCTTGCCGTCTGTGTTGCTTTTATTATAACATATTATGGCAGTGGATGCAATGGTTTTTTTGCTTTTTTACCCTCATCCATTCTTAACCGATTCAACAGCGGCACGGATGTTCCATTCATGTGCATCGAGTAACTTTCTTGCTGTTTCCTCGTCACATTCGAGAATGGCACAGACGATTCTGACAACACGTGCTTCAAGCTTGACGTTGGTCGGACGGAGGTTTATCATGAGGTTTTCGTAAACCTTACCGCTCTTTATCATTGTGCAGGTCGTTAACATATTGAGCACCATCTTGTGTGCCGAGCCTGCTTTGAGACGGGTTGAACCTGTGATGACCTCGGCGCCTGTGTCTGTTACGATAGCGATGTCGGCAACCTTTTCGATCGCGGTGTCGCTGTTGCTCGAAAGGGAAACGGTGAGCGCACCTGCTGCCTTTGCTTCGGTCAGAGCCGCAACAACATAAGCCGCACCTCCTGCAACCGAGATGCCGACGAGGGAGTCGTTTTCGGTCATGTTTACGGCTTTGATGTCATTAACACCGTTTTCGTATTTATCCTCGGCATTTTCAGCCGCGGTGAACATACAGTCGCGTCCGCCTGCGATGATGCCCTGAACGAGTGAGCGGTCAACGCCGAATGTGGGAGGACATTCCGCCGCATCGAGTACGCCGAGTCTGCCCGATGTACCTGCGCCGATGAAGAAAAGTCTGCCGCCCTTTGCCATTCGCTCGGAGATTCCGTCTATTGCCTTTGCGATGGATTCGCGTGCTTCCTCGACCGCTTCGACTGCGCGGTAATTTTCCTTCGCCATTACGCTTACCATATCGAGCGTTGACATGGTGTCGATATGCTTGGTTCTTTCATTTCTCATTTCGGTTTTTAACATTGCTTTTATCTCCTTGAAAAGTTATTTTTCTTGCTTGGTTATTTTTGTGTAATCGGTCATCAGCCTGTCACGCATTGAGGTCGTGAAGCGTGCGAACGTCTTGGTACAGCAGACAGCCGCACCGAGTATCTGCGGCATGACCGAGAGCGATACGGTCGCTTTTTTATTGAGCTTTGCCTTGATTAACGGAAGAAGAACATCCGCCTGTGCTTCGATCATTCCTCCGGCAAGCAGTACGTTACCGTCAGCACCGCAGCTCTTGATAGCGTGGTTTATCAGCACCGCGATACGGTCTGCGGTTGACGATATTATCTTCGCGGCAACGGTGTCACCGGCTTTGTTCGCCTCGAAAACGTATTTTGCAAACGAAGCTATGTATTCGTTTCCTTTTGAATAAAGCGTCGGGATCTTATCAACAACAGACGTGCCGAGTGCTTCCTCAACGAGCGGCGTGATCGCTGTTTCTTCTCCGATACCGTCACGCTCGGAAAGTGCCGCAACAAGCCCGTCATGACCGATATCATATGCACTTCCGCCGCGGTCAAAAAGATAACCCCAGCCGCCGATGCGTTTAAGCGATTCGCCGATCTTGACGTAAACTGCAGAGCCTGTGCCGCTGACTGCCGCGATACAGTTTTCGGTGTTTTCGGCAGTGTAAATGACGTTGATTATGTCCGTTTGCACCTTTATAAACGGGATGGACTTATACTGTGAGTGCAGAAATGAGCTGACTGCCTCTTGGTTTTCCGGGATTCCACAGCCTGCGATGCCTGCGTATATGGCGTTTACTGTCGGAAAGATGCGAAGAAGCGTGTCGATACCCTCGCGCAGTGTCGCAGTGGCACTTTCAAAGCCGTATGTGTTGGGGTTTGAGCCCTTGAGCACCGTTCTTCCGAGGATCTCGCCTGTTTCGAGAAATAGTACGAACTCGGTTTTTGTACCGCCTCCGTCGATGGCGATCATTGCGGTTTTACCGTCGGTATTCCTCGAGCTTAACAGGTCGTCTGTTGTTACGGAAAGAGCCGATGCGAGAAGACAGAGATTCTTTATGTCGGGGAAGGAAAGTCCCGTTTCCCATTTTGAAATGCTTTGCGTTGAGATGAAAAGCTTTTTCGCAAGCTCGGTTTGTGTAAGTCCCATTGCTTTGCGATATTTTCTCATGTTTGACGCAAAATTTGATATGTCGTACATAATATACCTCTCGTTGTTTTCATAATTCTGTCTTAATTATAAACCGCAGCGGAGAATTTGTCAATAACTTATACGGTGATATCGATATGAAAAATCACCCTGTGGTTGAATTTTATCACAAGGAGAATATTTTTTCGGAAATTTTCAAATACCCCTTGACAAAATCGCGTTTTGGTGGTATACTTGTAAAGCGATTTACTTTACAGTGGTCGCAGACACCTTATATAAATGCAAGAGGTGATTCTGATGGCATTTCATGAAAAGGATCTTGAAATAGGCTTACTGCTTGACTTTTACGGCGAGCTTCTTTCCGATTCAAGACGTGAAGCGGCGGAGCTTTATTATAACGAGGACCTTTCGCTTGCCGAGATCGCCGAGAATGCCGGTATCACCCGTCAAGGCGTGCGCGACAGCATCACCAAGGCAAAGGCACAGCTCACCGAGTATGAAAAAAAGCTCGGGCTTGCCGCGAAATTCCGTGAGATCGAAAAGACGATGACGGATATAATTCCTCGTCTTGAGGCACTTCGGGATTCTTCCGACACGGAGAAACGCAGAGAGCTTGATGATATTATAAATAAGGTAAAAACAGTCACGATCTGACGATAAAATACACGGAGGATTTTGATGTTTCAAAGTTTAGTTGATAAGATGACGGCGGCGCTCGGTAAGTTCAGAAACAAGGGCAAGCTCACCGAGGCGGACGTTAAGGCAGGTATGCGCGAGGTAAAGCTTGCACTGCTTGAGGCTGACGTTAACTACAAGGTCGTCAAGGATTTTATTAAAACTGTCACCGAGCGTGCGGTCGGCTCGGAGGTTTTAGAGAGCCTCATGCCGGCACAGCAGGTCGTTAAGATAGTAAATGAAGAATTGTGTGCGCTCATGGGCGGAACACAGTCAAAGTTACACATCTCGTCAAGACCGCCTACGGTTATTATGATGGTCGGTCTGCAGGGTGCAGGTAAAACGACACACGCCGCCAAGCTTGCCGGAATGTACAAAAAGCAGAGTAAACGTCCGCTTCTCGTTGCCTGCGACGTATACCGTCCTGCCGCGATAAAACAGCTTGAGGTCGTCGGCGGACAGCTTGAGATACCCGTTTTCCAGATGGGAGACAAGGTGAGCCCCGTTGAGATCGCCAAGGCAGGTATCGAGCACGCAAAGAAGCACGGACACGATATGGTGTTCATTGATACCGCAGGACGTTTGCACATCGACGAGGTGCTGATGAACGAGCTTCGCGATATCAAGGCGGCAGTTGAACCGGCTGAAATACTGCTTGTTGTCGATGCGATGACAGGTCAGGATGCAGTCAACGTTGCAGAGTCGTTTAACGAGCTGCTCGACATCACGGGCGTTGTGCTCACCAAGATGGACGGTGACACCCGAGGCGGTGCGGCACTTTCGGTACGCCATGTAACAGGTAAGCCGATAAAGTTCGTCGGTATGGGTGAAAAGCTTGACATGATCGAGCCGTTCTTCCCCGACAGAATGGCATCGCGTATACTCGGCATGGGTGACGTGCTCTCCCTTATCGAAAAGGCACAGCAGAGCTTTGACGAAAAACAGGCACTTGAACTTGAGCGTAAAATGCGTGAACAGAGCTTCACACTGACCGATTTCCTTGATCAGTTCAAGCAGGTTCGCGGCATGGGCTCACTTGAACAGCTTGTCGGAATGATTCCGGGCGTTAACGCAAACGCACTCAAGGATGCAAAGTTTGATGAACGTCAGCTTGACAGAACAGAAGCGATAATCCTTTCGATGACGCCTGAGGAGAGAGACAATCCGAATATCATTAACGCATCGAGAAAGAAACGTATTGCAGACGGTGCGGGAATGAAGGTCGAGGACGTAAACAGACTCTTAAAGCAGTACGATCAAATGAAGCAGATGATGAAGAAGTTCTCGTCTATGACAGGCGGAAAACGCTTCGGCAGAAAAGGTAAGATGAAATTCCCGTTCTAACGGGTTTCAAATAAATAAAAAATAAAAACATAATTTTTTCGGAGGAAATTTAAAATGGCAGTTAAATTAAGACTTACAAGACTTGGCGCAAAGAAGAACCCTTACTACCGCGTTGTAGTTGCTGACTCCCGTTACCCCCGTGACGGCAGATTCATCGAGGTTATCGGTACCTACAATCCTATGACTGAGCCTGCAGAGATCAAGATCGACGCTGACAAGGCTAAGAAGTGGATCGCTAACGGCGCACAGCCCACCGATACCGTTAAGGCTCTTCTCAAGAAGTCCGGCGCTATCGAATAAGCCTCGGCACACTGATAATCATGGTCGAGCTTAAAAAGGTTCTCACCGATATAGCAAAGGCAATCGTTGACGATCCCGAGAAGGTTGACGTTATTGAAACCGTCGAGGGTGACAATGTGATGCTTGAGCTTCACGTTGCCGAGGATGATATGGGGAAGGTCATCGGAAGACACGGTAAGATCGCAAAGTCGATCCGCCTTGTCATGAAGGCCGCAGCTAACACCGTCGGTAAGCGTGTAACCGTTGAGATCAGATAAAAAAATAATCTGTCCGTTGAAATATACGGGCAGATTTTGTTTTATACGAAGTACAACTTCGAGCTTAATGCTAACTTTTGCCGCCAAACAAGCAAAGTTGCACCATAGCCGCCGATGAAATGGGCGGCGAACGAACGGTTACGACAAACAAAGCGAATTGTGAGCCGATAGGCGAACTGAGCGCAAACCGAGCGCAGGCAAAGGAAAGAGGGGGAGCTCGAGGGGGACGGAAACCATTGCGGCAGCATTGGTGTCTGTCCCCTTCGAATTTACGCGATGTTCGAAGCAGCACACTTCGAAAAAATGCTTTCTTTGCTTTTGGAGCAGAAAAGTAACTTTTATCCTCGAAATACAAAGATAGATTAAATCTTTTTATATTTCGCTTCGATTTTCGCATAACTCGAGGAGGATGGGACACCAGCTGGCGCAGGTTTCTCACCCTCCTCGGACTCCTCCCGTCTTCCTTGCCTGCGCTCGGTTTGCGCTCAGTTCGCCTGCGGCTCACAATTCGCTTTGATCGTGGTGACCGCTTCTCCGCCGCCAGCTTCGTCGGCTGCTATGTGCACATTTGATTCTTTCGGTGCATGACGCCGCTTTGCGGCTGAAGTTAGTTTGGTGCACTTTCTGCACAAATCAAAAAGCCCGAGCGGAAGCCCGAGCTTTGTATATTGCTTCTATCTCTTAATCTTGAAAATGATTATTACTTAAAAAACTTGGTTACGCCGAGAGTTGCGAAGTAGTCGTCGGGAGTTTCGGCGCGGCGGATAAGCTCAACCGAACCGTCCTCTTTATAAAGAAGCTCGGCACTTCTGAGTTTACCGTTATAGTTATAACCCATTGCGAAGCCGTGTGCACCTGCATCGTGGATAGCGAGAATGTCGCCGATGTCGATCTTCGGAAGCATACGGTCGATTGCGAATTTATCGTTATTCTCGCAAAGTCCTCCGGTTACGTCATATTTGTGATCGCAGGGAGCGTTTTCCTTGCCCATGACGGTTATGTGATGATACGAGCCGTACATTGCCGGGCGCATGAGGTTAGCGGCACAGGCGTCACATCCGATGTATTCCTTATAAATGTGCTTTTCGTGGATCGCCTTGGTGATGAGCATACCGTTGGGAGCGAGCATATATCTGCCAAGCTCGGTGAAAAGCGAAACATTACCGAGTCCGGCGGGAACGAGAATTTCCTCATAAACCTTGCGTACGCCCTCGCCGATTACAGCGATATCAGCCGGTTCTGCATCGGGAAGATAGGGTACGCCAACGCCACCCGAGAGGTTGATGAACGAGATATCGACGCCTGCCTTTTTCTGAATCTCGACGGCGAGCTTAAAGAGTACGCCTGCGAGAGTGGGGTAATATTCGTTATTGGTATTATTAGAGGAGAGGAACGCATGGATACCGAAGCGTTTTGCGCCCTTTGCCTTGAGGATTTTATAAGCCTCAATAATCTGTTCCTCGGTCATGCCGTATTTTGCTTCGCTGGGTGAGCCCATGATCTGTGTGCTGATACGGAAATCACCGCCGGGATTGAAACGGCAGCAGATGGTTTCGGGGATATAACCGATGGTTTTTTCGAGGAAATCGATATGGGTGAAATCATCGAGGTTGATGATCGCACCGAGCTCGGCTGCCTTTTTGAAGTCCTCTGCAGGAGTTGCATTTGAGGAGAACATGATATCGTCGCCCTTGAAGCCGACCTTTTCGCTCATGATAAGCTCGGTCAGTGATGAGCAGTCTGTTCCGCAGTTTTCCTGCTTCAGAATATCGAGCAGTACGGGGTTCGGTGTTGCTTTAACGGCAAAGTATTCCTTGAAGCCTTTATTCCATGCAAATGCGGCATTAAGCGCACGTGCACGTTCACGTATACCCTTTTCATCGTAGATATGGAAGGGTGTGGGATAGGTTTCGATAATTTTTTCAAGCTGTGATTTGGTTACAAATGGTGTTTTCAACGTCTTTTCGCTCCTGAATATAAAATTTTCTACTTTAAATTATAGCACACGTGGTGTGTTATGTCAATAATAAAATGTCGGATTTCTGCAAGGAAATGGCATTCGCGGCTTTGACCGGTATAAAGCCTCGCCATTTGGGAGGGGATAACAAGGGTTGCCTCTCTTGGAATCTCTCCCATGTTAGAAACAGGACGTCCTTTCTTGGTTGGTCTCCTGGGCACACTCAGTTCGCTCGTTTAGCGGTAATCGTTCGTTTTCGCCAACTCACGTCGGTGAGAAAAGTTAGATTTGAGTGGCGAGACGACATTTGTGGCTTTGGGCTAACTTTTTTGCAGTGAAAGAAACAAGGGAGCGAAGCCGCCCTCGTAAGGTGGCGGCTCGAGGGGTACAGGTGTCAAAGCGAATTGTGAGCGAAGCGAACTGAGCGCAAATCGGGCGTAGCCAAGGAGGTGCAAAGGGGAGTTTGAGGGGAATAGGAACCTGCGGCGGAGCTGGTTCCTGCTCCCCTCAAGCCTTACGCGAAATTCGAAGCGGCACACTTCAAAATTACCCTCTCCGTCTCGCTTCGCTCGCCACCTCTCCCGGAGGGCGAGGCTTTAAGTTAGATGTCCCTCGAATTTATGCGAAATTCGAAGCAGTAACCTCCCACATTTCCACATAAAAAAGAGCCGTCCCTTACATGAGACAGCTCTTGATTTCATTAAACAGTGTGAATCTTATTTTCAGCGTCTGCGTGGTCAGCATCAATACCGTACTGCTGATTCTTTCTCCATTCGAAGAACTTTTCCGCAACCTGGGGGAAAAGCGCATACGAGAGAACATCCTCATCCTGTATCATCCACGGCTTAACCTGTTCACGCAGATCATCAAGCTCGGGCGCAAGATCGTCTGCGGGACGGTATGTGATCGGCTCGGCGTCTCCGATGATCTTCTTCTGGAAGTCAGGCTTGATCGGCATCGGTGATCTGCCGTATTCGCCGCGTACAAGTCCCTTGAACTCCTTGGTTACGTTCTTGTAACGCTCGCCCATGATTACGTTGAATACCGCCTGTGTACCAACGATCTGGCTTGACGGCGTTACAAGCGGAGGATAACCTGCGTCTGCGCGTACACGCGGTACTTCTTCGAGCACCTCGATGAACTTATCCGATTTGCCTGCCTGCTTAAGCTGTGAAACGAGGTTCGAGAGCATACCGCCCGGAACCTGGTAAAGCAGAGCGTTAACGTCCACTTTCAGCACCTTCGGGTCGAGCAGACCGCTTTCCATATACTTCTCACGAAGCGGCATGAAATATTTCGATATCTCATCGAGCTTTGCAAGGTCGAGTCCCGTGTCGAACTTTGTTCCGGCGAGGGATGCAACGAGCGGTTCTGTCGGCGGCTGTGAGGTTCCCATTGACATAGGCGAAATTGCGGTGTCAACAATGTCAACGCCTGCTTCGATCGCTTTGAGAAGTGTCATTGATGCAACGCCGGCGGTGTAATGTGTGTGAAGCTGGATCGGAACCTTGACGGTTTCCTTTATTGCTTTGACAAGCTCATATGCATCGTAAGGCTTTAAGAGACCTGCCATATCCTTAATACAGATCGAGTCCGCTCCCATTTCAGCGAGCTGACGTGCGTACTTGGTGTAATATTCGGTGGTGTAAACGGGACCTGTTGTATAGGAGATCGCCGCCTGGACGTGACCGCCTTCCTTTTTGGTCGCCTTTATTGCAGTCTTTAAGTTACGCGGATCGTTGAGTGCGTCGAAAATGCGCAGAATGTCGATACCGTTTGCGATGGACTTCTGAACGAAGTATTCAACAACGTCATCCGCATAGTGACGGTAACCGAGGATGTTCTGTCCGCGGAAAAGCATCTGGAGCTTGGTGTTCTTTACAGCCGCACGGATCTTGCGAAGTCTCTCCCACGGATCCTCATTAAGGAATCTCATACAGGAATCGAATGTTGCGCCGCCCCATGCTTCGAGGGAATGATATCCGATGCCGTCCATTTTTTCAAGGATGGGAAGCATCTCGTCTGTCGTCATACGTGTTGCAACGAGCGACTGATGCGAGTCACGCAGGACGGTTTCGGTAATTTTTACTTTAGCCATTTATATTGTTCCTCCGTAAAATAGGATTTTGTTATGTATTATTTAAACATTGAGAGGAATACTCCTGCCGCAACTGCTGAGCCGATAACGCCTGCGACGTTCGGACCCATTGCGTGCATGAGTAAGAAGTTTGCCGGATTTGCCTTCTGTCCTTCAGCCTGAGCAACACGTGCCGCCATAGGTACAGCGGAAACGCCTGCCGAGCCGATGAGAGGATTGATCTTTCCTTTTGTTACAAAGCACATGATCTTGCCTGTGATAAGTCCGCCGCAGGTTGAGATGCAGAATGCGGTGAGACCGAGGACGATAATTTTGAGGGTTTCGGGAGCAAGGAAGTTTTCTGCGTTTGCGGTTGCACCGACGGAAACGCCGAGGAATATGGTCATGATATTCATAAGCTCATTTTGTGCGGTTTTGGAGAGTCTGTCTGTAACGCCGCAGACGTTCATTAAGTTACCGAACATCAAAAATCCGATAAGCGGTGCCGCATCGGGAACGATAACTGCAACAACGACTGTTACAACTATCGGGAAGATGATAAGCTCGGTTTTTGAAACGGGACGCAGAGCCGTCATAACGATTTCGCGCTCCTTTTTAGTTGTGAGCAGTCTCATAAACGGCGGCTGAATTATCGGGATAAGCGCCATGTATGAATATGCCGCTATAGCGATTGCGCCGAGAAGATGAGGAGCGAGAGTTTTTGTTACGAGTATCGCAGTCGGACCGTCAGCACCGCCGATAATACCGATCGAGCCTGCTTCCATAGGTGAGAAGCCGAGAAGAAGTGCGCCGAAGAAGGCAACAAAGACACCGAGCTGTGCGCCGGCACCCATGAGAAGGCTTTTCGGGTTTGCGATGAGTGACGTGAAATCGGTCATTGCGCCGACACCCATAAAGATGAGCGACGGATAGATACCCAGCTTTACGCCGAGGTAAAGGATATCGATAAGACCGCCGTTATTGAATACCTCTTTGAGCATTACCGAGAGTGAAACGTGTTCACCGGCGGCAATTTGTTCTGCCGTGAGATAGTAATCATCAAAGAAAAATTCCGTATGAATAAGGTTTGCGCCGGGGAGGTTTGCAAGGAGCATACCAATCGCAATGGGAAGCAGAAGCAGCGGCTCAAATTTCTTGACGATTGCAAGATAAACAAGCACAAATGCTATACCCCACATTATGAGGGTTTTCCACCAGAAGTCGGGAGCGACACCCTCGCCGATGAACAGCTTGGCAACTCCCGTGGTGTCTAAAAAGTTTTTTATCGTATCTAACATAGCTGTACCTCTTTATTTTGGCGAGGTATCAGTTCATTGTTACAAGAACGTCGCCGGAGTTTACGGAAGCACCCTTCTGTACGTTAACCGAAGCAATAGTGCCGTCCTCGGGAGCAGGGATATCGTTTTCCATCTTCATAGCCTCAAGAACGCAGATAACGTCGCCCTTCTTGACTGCCTGACCGACGGTTACGTTTACTTTAAGAATAGTACCGGGCATAGGAGCCGAAACCGAAACTGCGCCGGCACTTCCTGCAGGAGCGGCAGCCTTGGGAGCGGGTGCAGGTGCAGGAGCAGGAGCGGCAACAGGTGCAGCGGCTGCAGGTGCTGTGGCGGGTGCGGCAGGTGCAACGGGAGCGGCAGAAACGCCTGCACCGAGCTCCTCGACCTCTACTTCATATACATTACCGTTAACGGTTACACTGAATCTTCTCATTTTTAAAATCTCCTTTATATATCGTTATTTTGATGCCGTGCGTCTGAATGACACGACTCGGAAGGATGTCTCGGGTTTGTCCATGACTACTGCTATTGCCGCTGTTATTGCCGCAACAAGCTCTGCGTCATCGGTCTTTGCCGCGACGGGTGTCGGCTGTACGGGAGCTGTGACAGGTGATGCCTTGGTGGGAGCTTCCTTTTTATCACTGCCCTTATAGAACACAAGCTTGAAAGCGGAAAGCACTACCCAGAGTATAATGAGCACCGCGAAAACAACGCCCATACCGAGAAGCACTGTCTGAACTCCGAACGGGATCGCATCCGCAAAGCTCATCGGCTCATTGTAAGCGACGGTGTCGGAGAGAAAAATCGGATTTAATGTCATTGTTGGTCCTCCCTCTTATAAAGGAAGATTGTTGTGACGCTTGGGAACACAGAGAGTATTCTTTGCGCCGAGCATCTCAAACGCGGAGGATGCACGCTGACGAAGCTCATCGAGATTTATGATATCGTCGATCTCGCCTGCCTTTGCCGCGATAACGGGAGATGCCATAACGCTGTCCCACTTGGCTTCGATCTCACCGCGCTTTGCATTATCGGTGACCTTTTCGTTCCATGCGAATGCAACGGCGGATTTTGTCGGCATTGCGCTGATCTTTGCATTCTCTGCGGCAAATGCGATGTCAGCACCGATGGATTTTGAACCCATGAGCGTATACGCTGCGCCGAATGCCTTACCGAGCACGACTGTAACCTTTGCCGTTTCACTCGAAGCATATGCACTTGCCAGCTTTGCGAGAGCCGCACCGTACTGTCCCTTTTCAGCTTCAACCGAGACTTCGTAGCCCTCGGTGTCAACCAGTGTCAGAACGGGAACCTTGAAGCAATCGCAGAACGAAATGAATCTTGCCGCCTTTTTAGCCGCACAGGCAGTGATCTTACCGCCCTTGACCGAAGGATTGTTTGCAACGACGCCGACGACCATGCCGTTAAGCGTTACAAAGCCAGTGAGCATCGAGCCTGCATATTCTGCCGAAAGCTCGAGGAACTTTGCATCATCGGATATAGCCGCGATAACGTCAGCCATGTTATAGCCGTCGTTTGCAGTGATAGCCGAAACGTTCGGTGTGAGACGGTTGATTTCGTCTGTTGTCGATGAATAAGCCGTACCGTCCGAGTTGTTTTGCGGAATATAGGAGAGAAGCACTCTCACATAAGCAAGGGCTGCTGTATCGGTGTCGCACACTGCGTCGATCTGACCGTTCTTTGCTGCGGTTTCGATCTTACCGAGGGATGCCTTCTTGTCGATCTCGTTGAGAATAAACGGCGGATTTACATAGAAGCTTGCGTCCTTTGCTCCGACCAAAATATCAAACATCGAAGCAACAGTCGCCATAGCACCGCCGCAGTTTCCGGCAACGATACCGATCTGCGGTATAACGCCCGAAGCGTCGGACACCTTCTTCATTATCTTGCCGTAGCCTGCGAGAGCCGACACGCCCTCGAGTACGTATGCTCCTGCGCTGTCGAAAATACCGATCATCGGAGCACCGTTCTTGATTGCGAGATCGTAAAGGTTACAGATCTTCTTTGCGTGCATTTCGCCGAGTGCGCCCTTCATTCTTGAAAAATCCTGAACAAATGCGAATACGAGTCTGCCGTCAATTGCGCCGTAACCGGTGACGACACCCTCAAGCTCGCAGTCAGCACCGCCAAGTTCTGCGGCAACGCTGTGAGCAAACGCGCCCGTCTCAGCGAAGGTTCCCTCGTCAAAGAGAGCGGCGATGCGTCCCTTTGCGCTTGAAGCTTCACCCTCTGCAAGTGCGCGCAGATCTGCTGCCGATTTGATTTCCGGCAAAGCATTTTGCGTGGTAGTCTTCATGTATTTACCTCCAAAATTGTGTTTATTGTGTATTTTTACGGATAAATCTGTAAATATGTTAAAAAGTTCACAAACAAGGTGCGCTTTTTAAATAAATACCATTCTACCCCATTATAATACTATTATAAAACAAATCCCGGCATTTTTCAATATGCAAATTGCTTTTTTTATTGCTTTTTTACAATAATATTATGGTAAAATAGACGATTTATCATTGTTTACAATATAATGTATATTTTGACAAGAGGGTATGGTAAAATAAATAAATAACCTAAGTAAAGGACAGATAAAATGTTAATTGATTTCCATACTCACGCTTTTCCCGATAAAGTTGCCGAAAAAGCCATCCCGAAGCTTGCAGGTATCGGCGGTATCGAAGCATACGGTGACGGTACGGTTTCCGGTATCATTTCACGTATGGATGAGTGGAATGTTGACCGCGCTGTGATACTTAATATTGCCACAAATCCGAAGCAGCAGACCAACGTGAACAATTTCGCGATTGAAATAAACAGGACGTCCGACCGTTTGTACGCCCTCGGTTCGCTCAATCCGGACAGTGACTGTATAAAAGAGGAAGCACGACGTTTGCGTGATGCAGGTATACGCGGAGTCAAGATCCATCCCGATTATATGGAGAGAACGATCGACGACGAGAAATTTGACGCGGTGTTTGCGGCTTGTGTTGAAAACGATATGTTTGCCGTGACACACTCGGGTTGGGATTTTATTTCGCCTGATTTTATACATTGTACGCCCGAGCGTATTCTGAAGGTGCTTCAAAAATTCCCATCACTGAAATTGGTTGCGGCGCATATGGGTGCTTGCCGTCAGTGGGACGAGGTTGAGAGATTACTCATCGGCAAAAATATCTGGATCGAGACCTCCCTCGCGCCAATATTCGATCTTGACAAGGCGCAGTGTGCACGGATGATAAAAAATCATGATCCGAACAAGATACTTTTCGGAAGTGACTTCCCGTGGTACCGTTCGGATCTCGAATATGAATATGTTGACTCGCTTGAGCTTTCAGACGAGCTGTAACGTAAAATTTACAGTGAGAATGCTATTGCATTATTAGGAGATAAATAATAATGAAGAAAATTGTAGTAATTGACGGACAGGGCGGTAAGATCGGCGCACAGCTTATCGGAGCACTTCGTGCAAAAAATATCCCTGCGGAAATTATCGCCATCGGAACGAACAGCAGTGCGACCGCGAATATGTTAAAGAACGCTCCCGATGCAGCGGCGACAGGTGAAAATCCGGTAATCGTTGCCTGCCGTGATGCGGACATAATCGTCGGACCGATAGGTATCGTTATTGCGGATGCGCTTTACGGAGAGATCACGCCTGCAATGGCTGTTGCGGTTGGACAGAGCCGTGCGGTACGCATACTTATTCCGATGACCAAGTGTGACAGCATGGTTATGGGAGTCGGGGAAGTGATGCTCGGCACGCTGATAAATGAAGCGGTCGAACGTATTTCGGCGATTGTTTAAAATTTGCAGAAAATATTTTTTCATCAGCTATTGACAAACGGTTTGGTTTATGATATAATATCATGGTAATCGACCGTATGGAGAAGTCGCCTAGTTGGTCGAGGGCGCACGATTGGAAATCGTGTAGGCCTTAACGGGTCTCCAGAGTTCGAATCTCTGCTTCTCCGCCATAGAAAAAGCTCGGAAACATAAGCGTTTTCGAGCCTTTTTTATATTCAAAAATTCGGTTTTACCCCTATTTTTACCCCAGATAGAATAAAAACGGCGATTTATGCCTTGATTTTGGTTATAAAATTCTCCATCCGGCGTGCGCTCTCTTGCTTCATCTTTTCCGACACATGACCGTACACATCGAGCGTAAATGACGCTGTGGCGTGTCCGAGGTTCTGCTGTACCGTTTTCACGTCGTCGCCCTCTTGGAGCGATACAACGGCGTATGTGTGGCGCATATCGTGGAAATGTGCGTCAGGTCGTCCTATGCTCGCACATAACGCTTTGAAACGCTTCGAGGCTGTCTGAGGTATGATGAAATTTCCGAGAGGATCTGTGAATACGAGATTCCACGGGTTGTGCCATGCAGTACCGGCGTTGTACCTCTCTTGAATCTGCCGCTTGTAAACTTCGTGCAGAATGTTCATGACATACGGCGCAGGTGTAATAATTCTAATCTGATCGTTTTTGGTGGTCGCGATATAATGCTGACCGCCTTTTTTCTGTTCTCTTTGGAGCTGCTGTCTTACAGTGATTGTGCCATCTTTGAAGTTGACTGCATCCCATGACAATCCGCATACCTCACCACGGCGCATACCGGTGAACAGTGTGACGGTGAACATATCACGAAGCGGCTCACCCTCGCTGATCTGCGCGAGCATTGCTGTTATATCTGCTTCGGTAAGGGGTGATACCTCGCGTTTTTCCATGCGTGGCAGCTCGCAAGCATCCGCAGGGTTATACGGGATGTATCGGAGCTTGACGGCTTGCGAGATAGCTTTGTGTAGTATTCCGTGGACGTTCTTTACTGTTTTTGGTGACAGCCCCTCTTGCCGCGTGAGGTTGTTATATAGCGTTTGTATATGCGTGGCGTTCAGCTCGGAGAGCTTCAGTTTACCGAGTGCCGGTTTTATGTGTGTTCTGATACGGCTCTCATACGTTGAGAGGGAAAGCGTCTTAAGGCTCGGCTCGGCGTATTCCTTTAACCATGTATCAAGCCATTCGCCCACAGTAAAGCGTGTCGGCTCGAAGTATGTGCCATCATCCGAGGCTTTCAGCGCGGCTCGCATTGCTTTTACCACGTCGCTTTGCTTATCACCATAGAACGAACGGCGTTTACCGCCTACGGTTGCACGAGCTTCCCACCGTCCGTCCGGGCGTTGGCGGACCGTGCCGGTGTTCTTGGCGTTAATCTTTTTTGTCGGCATTATTTTTTTCTTCACCTCGCATCAGTTCAAGCTCATCTTGTATATGACGCATAATTCGGCAGTCCATTGAATCGCGCAAAAGCTCCGATATTTGTTTGCGAGTTTCCGGTGTATACGGAATACCGACATCCTCAAATGTCTGTTTTTTACTGTTTTCTGTTGAGTGATCAGGAATATCTTTTACTATGAAGTCGGCAAAAATTGTTTTATAATTCGGGGATATAAAGGTGGCTATCTCAAAAATCAGCTTTTCATTGCAAATAATTTTATTTATATTTTGCGCGTACAACAGTGCATTAAAATCGTTATCTGCCTTTCGCATCACATCTTTAAGTGTTGCTATTGCCTCATCCGACAGCCCGAGTTCGTCGCCTATATCTCGTGTTTCATCGGTCTTATTAATCGACGCACCGATCATATAATCGCAAGTAACACCGAAATAATCAGCGATCTTTTTCAGCACGACAATATCAGGGTTTCTTTTTCCTGCCTCATAAAAGAAAATACTGTTTCTCGATACGTTAAGTTCGTCTGCAAGTTCGGACTGTGTTAAGTCCTTGGCTGTACGGAGCTGGCGCAGACGTTCCGGGAAAGCGATTGCAGTTGTATTCATAATATTATCACCTCACCGTTATGATACCACATTTTCATACAATTGTCAACAGTTTAAAAATATTTTACACAATTTTATGCAAAAACTCTTTACAAACACACAAAGATGTGGTATAATGTAATCGCGCACACGAAATAAAACTTTTTTGAAAGTGAGGTAACCATGCTTAATTCTCAAACAACCACCGATAAACTTACGATCAATGTTCCGGAACTTGCCAAACTACTTGGTATCAGCCGTCCCGTGGCGTATGAGCTGACGAAGCGAGAGGGATTTCCTGCTATACGCATAGGAGAACGCCGCATTATTATCCCCGTGGACAAGCTCAATGAATGGCTTGACCGTGAAGCGGAGAGGGCATAACGGGTGGCTGTATGGAACAGAATTCCACAGTACAAAATCTGCCGGAAGATAACGAACACAAGTCGAGCAGGCGTGTGCCGTTCACAATTGACCACTTGCGGTATGTTTTAGATTCATCAACAGATATTTTCGTTAAACTCAATGTGATAACCGGAAACATTGATGTCATAGGCAATTTAGCTTTAGGCGGTGAAAATCTTACCGTGCCACCCTCGAAAAAATTTGATACTCTTGTCACTCTGCTGCATTCTGAATGCCGCGGTCTTTTCACCGGATGCAATGAAAACACTATTAGACGGTATCTTGAAGTAATAGCGACCGACAAGCGTTATAATCCTATTTGGCAGAAAATCACTAACTGCAAATGGGATTATATTGATCGGCTGGGTGTACTGTTCGATATACTCAATATAAACGGTGACGAGCTATCTTGTACCCTTGTAAAGAAGTGGCTTCATCAAGGCATATGCTTACTTAATAACGACGAAGCAAGACCTATCGGCGCAGATGGTATACTCGTGCTATGTGGAGCGCAAGGCATGGGCAAAACGAGCTTCTTTCGCAAGATAGCTATTCGCCCTGAGTGGTTCGGCGAGGGGTTGACGATCAACCAATATGACAAAGACACAACACGACGTGTTGTCACCCGTTGGGTGTCGGAACTTGGCGAGGTGGAATCCACATTGAAAGGCGATATAGCATCTCTTAAAGCGTTTATAACTTCGCCCGTAGATATATACCGCCTACCGTATGCACAATCTGACACAAACAACGTGCGCCGTACAAACTTATGTGCAACGTGTAACACGGTCGATTTTCTTGTAGATCAGACGGGAAACCGCCGTTTTTGGACAGTTCCGGTGGGTGAAATAAACCTTGAAACGCTTGACAAACTCGATCCGCTTCAGCTGTGGGCGCAGATATACTATGAGTGCGCCGGAGATCTGCAAGGTTTCAGACTTACCAGACAAGAACGTGATATGTTAGAAGAACGTAACGGTGCACATCAAAAGGAATTGCCGTATGAGGATGAAATTCTTGACATTCTTGCAGAGGGCGAGGAACACCCCGAACGGTGGCAGTATACAACTATTACAAATTTCAAAGACTGCTACCCCTCTTTAAGAAATTGTTCGGCGGCAAGGATATCAAAAGTGCTGCAAAAAATAGGGATTGACCAAAAGCGCAAACGAGTAGACGGCAAATCTAATGCTGATCGCGTATACCGTTTGCCTATTAAATCACCGTACGCATTTGCAGGCGGATAAGGCGGTGTGTACATGTGTACAGTATGTGCACAGCTATTTTATACAAGTCTGTACACATATTTTTGTTAGGCGTATAGCTGATTATTTACTATTTGTGTACAGTGTGTACAGTAATATATATTAGAGCAATAAAAACACACCATATATATACATTTTCTATACTCCTAAGGAAAATGCTGTACACAGCGCACACACAATACTATTTTTTAACCGCAAAACACCGATTGCGCCTGACTTTTTTATGTGTATAGTATGTGTGTACACATTTAAGCCTCACGCGTCTTATATCCTGCGAATAGCAAGGCAATACCGGGGGGAGCATTTCGCTCCATGCCGATTGAACAAGACCGAGTTCGTAAAACTTCGTAACTAAAAAGAACCGAGTTCGTAAAACTTCGTAGCGAAAAAAGATAGGTTTGCGAAAATATGCGAGTAAAAAAGAGTTGTTTCCACGATAACGCAATTGCTGACCATTGCAGGTATGCCTTGAAACGAGGTATACCGCATCCGCAGTCGGCTGATAAACAAATCAACAGAAAGAAGGTAAAAACATGGATTCACACTATTATACCGAACCGAGATTGCAATACTACATATTCGAGGGTGACATACGCGAAAGCTCATCGCTAAAAGGCTATAACAGCGACCACGCGGCAACAGGCGTAATCGAAACAACAGACGGCAAACGCATTCCGTTTGAAATGTTCCACGCCTATACATCGGTCGAGGGGTTCGCTGCCTATGTAGATAACGACGGAAACACAGTACTTATAAATCGTGCGCACATACAGCGCATACTTATAAGCTGACCTCTTTGTTCCACGGCTCGTAAGGCTGCCCTGTTTCGGGGCATCCCTGTGAAATGTAGCTAAATAAAAGGACGGTATATCATGCACGAACAGACAGACACCCAATATACCGCCGACCAAATATACCGCCGCGAGTTGCGGCAAATTAACGCCCTCTCAGAGCAAGAGGAAAACGCAATATATGAGCGCATACGAAATAGCGATACCAACGCCCGGCGTGAACTTATAACGCCCAATCTCCCATTCGCCGCGGCATATGTCAAGCGGTTCATCGGTAGCGGTGTTGATTACGAGGATCTGCGACAGCTCGCCGCCATGGGACTGATAGAGGCCGCAGAGAAATTTGATCCTGATGAGGGTACGGCATTCCGGACGTTTGCTGTGTACCATATCAAGGCTGCTGTAATTCGTGGAATAGAAACACACGGGCGCACGGTTCGTGTTCCCTCTCACCTAATGCAGGCGGCTTTGAAGTATCGCCGCTTCGTGTCAGATTTTCAAAAGCGATATGGACGTGAACCGACCGATCGTGAAACAGAGTTATATTTAGGTTTTCCACGTTCAAAGATTGCCGATATACGCAAATACACACAGCCGGTTGCATCACTTGAACAGCCGATCAGCGAAGATGACGGGGAGCTGACGTTAGGTGACACCATCGAATCGGGCGAGGACATAGCCGACACCATAGCGGATGAGGATGTGCGTCAGAGACTCCACGACGACATGAAGCGGTTAGTCGATGAATTACCCTCAAGCGAGAGGGATGCACTCCGTATGCGTTATTACCAACGCCTGACGTACACGCAAGCGGCAAACCGTGTGGGTGTCAGCGAACGGGAAATAAAAAACTCAACCGAAAGCGGTCTGCGTCATTTGCGTACATATCGAGCGCGGTGTACTTTGAGTAAATATCTTGACTATTGCATAGAGAGATATGCATATAAATCAAGCTTTACAACTTGGCAAGAAACGGGCAGCAGCTCCACGGAACGTGCGGTGCTAAAGCTGATGGAGCTTGAAGAGTGCTCAAGGTAGATGTTATGGATTGTTATGGTTTCACTTCGCGCGTATAGCGTGATAAGCATCACCCGATTTGTAATGCCCTAAAAAGGGACAGGAAAACCTGACAAAACCTGATATCAAAAACTATATAGAAAAACAAGTATCCGCAGATTTCGCAGACCATAAAAAATGCGTGGCGATAAAATGTTGAGAAATGTCAAGGTCCCGGCGTATATATAGACAAGCTGATAACTATTTAGACATTGCAAGGGAGCCCTAAAACGGGGCGTGGTGTAAAGCATCCGGACATTTCGGACGCCCTAAAAAACAGTGACCGAACGGAACGTTACCCCATCCCATATGCTACGAAATGCTACGGTTTTATTTCGCGCGTATGGTGTTAACAAATGTTGACCTCAAAACCTATATAGAGAAAAACGAGCATCGGGAGATTCGGGAGGCCCTAAAAAAGGTGACATTGGTGACACCCTGAAAAGGTGAACTGCTAACTAATGCTAACATCAAAAGCTATATAAAGCAAAAGAGAGGGTTTATATTCCCTCTCATGCGGTATGTATTAAGCACTGTACTTTGCGATCTCAAAAGCCTTTGAAATATTGTCCCCGACTGCATACGCCTTGTTTTCGATATCACGTCCCATATTGTGTATTATGCAATTGAGTCCGCGATAGTGAGAATAATATTTGATGCGCTCTAAAGCTGATAGTTGTGTATGTGTATCGCTTGAATTGGGTTCAAAAGTTTCGTCTGTAAAGAAAGTATCAAGAAAATGCATCAAATCAAGCATATCCTGTATGCATATAAGCACATCTGTATGGGCAGATTCCAAACCACGCAGCAAATCACGCAGCTCAGAGCGTGCATCCTGCGGCTCGGTGGTGGTTGTATTCTGCGTATCATTCATTGTTTGCCTCTCCTTTGTTATCTTTTTCTGTAAGCCATTTCTCGTCGAAGCGAATGAGCATGAGGCGTATAAAACGCACATACCGGGGACTTGATTTCCGCAGCGTTTCAACTATATCTTCGATATCTTTTTCTTTCATGAGCTTATTCCTCCCCCTCTTATCGCTGTTTTGCGAGTATGTACGTCATAGCATTGTCGATGCACTGCCCTATTCGCTCGGCTTCATCTTCTCCGTCCATGAGCATTGCGGATATTGTTTCATATAAGCTCCGGTAATGCGGATAGTTGTATAGATGCAAAACTGCTTTGTCGCGTGTGTCTCGGTCGTTGATGCGCTCGGGGGATATGGTTTCAAAGCTGAAGAAGTCACCGAGAAAATACATCAGACTTTTTATGTGTTCGATGGTGATCGCCAAACTGACGATCTTGTCATCAGTGTGGCGAAGAAGATCGGAGAGGGGTTTGAGAATATCCGTGTTATTAGCTGTTTCGTTCATTGGTATATACACCTTTCAATTTAAATTTTGTTCTTGACAAAACCGCGTATCTGATGTATAATAGATTTCAGATAGGGCGATTCTGTTTCGACAGAGTGGTTCTGTCTGGTTTGAGGTTTGTGGGGTTACTTGGTAGGTGTTCCACAAACCTTATTTTTTTATATCCGACTTTAATTTTTTAATGCCCCGTCGTATCGCCTCTGTTTTGTTTACTTTTTCTTGCTCACAGTAGGATGTCAGTATCTCTTCACATTCCTTGTCAAGCCTAACGTGCATTGGCGCACACTTCGGGTTATCTGTCGGTCTGCCTGTGCGTGGGCTCATTTGCTCACCTCACTTTTGTAGCACAAAACTATTATAGCATTATGTAGCACAAAAGTCAATACCTTTTGCAAAAGTTTTTGAAAAAATTTTTCTTCCGTTTCTTCCGCCCTAAAAAAGTAGGCTGTTTTATTCCACGTTTATAGGGCGTTTAAGAGGTAAAGTGTTCGGGGGTAGTAAATACCCGTCCGAATCAAACATTGGTCTGTGAGCCTCGGCTATCGCTTGATTTCCGACATCAGAATTGATTTTTAAGGCGTTCCACGTAAATTTACTATTGACATTCCCCGAGAGAGGGTGTATAATGGTGTTACCCTCTCGTGGGGGTGTGTGCCTCTTACGCATTGCTTGGTCGGCGGTTGCGTAAGGGGCTTTCCTCATGCTATCGAGAAGCGGCGTGTTTCTGTGGTACGGCTGTACTGCTCATACAAGTCAGCATGTGTCTTGCGGAATGCGGCGGTGTCGAAGCGGCTTGACTTGACTGTGGTATATCTTACCTTGAATACGCCTGCTGTGAGTTCTTCGGTTTCCACGGCGGTCATGTGAGCTTTGATTTCGTCCTTAAGAGCTTCCACCTCGGCTGTGGCTTCCTCGATGAGCCGTGACAGCTCTTTTTCATTTATCGAAGCCATTTTTGTTCCTCTTTCAAAAATATTCCGTCAGAGACGATAAATTCGCCGCCCTGTGCTATAACAAGGGAGCTTATGGGAACGTTTCCCGAATAGCTTTTGTTTGTTACC
>JAFTTS010000024.1 GCA_017466685.1 Clostridia bacterium | reverse complement strand
AACATATTTAAAAATGCATCCATGACAAAATCTCCTGTAAAACAAGTTTGATATACAATTATATATTATAGCACATTTCCCGAATTTTGTAAAGTATTTTCCCAAAACAAACCGCATCGATGAATTTTTGTAAAAATGTTGATATTTGTCTGAAAATATGATATACTATTGTAGATTGAGAATTATAACGACTTTTGCGAGAGCGAGGTGTAAAAAATGGTCAAGAAAGGAATTGCGTTCGCGCTTCTTGCTGCGGCACTGTATGCAATAAATTCGCCTTTTTCGAAGCTACTGCTTGACTATATGCCTCCAACTCTAATGGCAGGATGGCTATATATTGGTGCAGGAATCGGTATGCTCATTATTGCGTTAATAAAAAAGGCAAAAAAGGTTGATCCGACCGAAGAGAAAATAACTCGCGCAGAGCTTACATATACTATAGCAATGATTGTTCTTGACATAGCCGCTCCGATTTTTCTTTTGCTCGGACTTTCTGCAACAACCGCAGCAAACGCTTCCCTCCTTAATAATTTTGAGATTGTTGCCACTGCGCTTATAGCACTTGCCGTATTTAAAGAGAGAATAAGTCTGCGTTTGTGGATTGGTATACTGTTTGTTAACCTTTCCTGCGTTCTTCTTTCGTTTGATGATATATCAAGCTTGGATTTTTCGACCGGTTCGCTTTTTGTTCTTTTAGCTTGCGTTTGTTGGGGAATCGAAAATAACTGCACAAGGCGTCTTTCTTCAAAAGATCCGCTCGAAATTGTGATTATAAAGGGGATTTTTTCGGGTATTGGCTCGATTATGGTAGGCTCTTGTATCGGCGAACAGATTACTTATTGGTGGAGCATATTTGCTGTACTCGTCGTAGGGTTTGTTGCATATGGACTCAGTATCTTTTTCTATATTTATGCCCAGCGTATTCTCGGCGCGGCACGAACAAGCGCATACTATGCAATCGCGCCGTTTATCGGAACCTTTCTTTCCCTTGCAATATTCCGTGAGTTACCACGCTTTTCTTATTTAATTGCCCTTCTCTTGATGATTATTGGTGCATGGCTTTGTTCAAGTGATGAAGAAATTTTCAAGCGTACATTTCATAAAGCTGCAAAAATCACCGCCACCGATGGACTTTCCTATCCTCAAGCCGCATCTCACCGTATTGTAAATCCCACCGAAGAATTTATTCACGACTGCAAGCCACAAAGCATTCCGATTCCCGATGAACTCGAAGCCGCTTTGTCAGCCGTCGATTTCGGCATATGTAATGTACTCGTCGGCTCTCTCGGCTCACGCGAACAGTTTGCCGAGAATATCGCCAAAAAGTATTATTACGTCCCCGAGCGCAATCTTGATGTGAGCCGTCTGCCGATTCGTTATGTCGCAATATATCAATCATCACATTTATTCGCAGATCAGGCAGGTATACGTTACGTCGGCGAGGTTGTCGGGCATCGAAGGCTGAAACGTAAAAAGATAAAATTCCCGATACGCAAAAACAACGGCGAGGAATGGTATTACCTTTTCAAAATAAAGAAATGGAAAACACTCGAAAACCCTATCGATACCAAACACGAGAGCGTTTACGAGCCCAAATATACGAATCTCTTCCTGCTTGAAAGTTGTACGCAATCGTACGAGCTGTTCAGGATACGTTCAGCCGGGCAGTACCGTTTGCTGTATGAGCTCAACCACATTTTCAATTCACCGAAAAGCAAGTCGGATTCACTCGTCGAGCCGACCTACAGACTCACAAACGGCAAGCTTATACGACTTCACGGTGAGAGCTTCGACATCTTTAACGAAAACGGAGCAAAGCTTCACGGCATATCGCCTCTCATATCTGCTTTCATGCAGAGCCCTAAATACTATTTCGATCTGATCTCAAATGAAACGAAACAGATTTCATCAAATATAAAAAACGGAGATACAACATGAAATCCGATAATAAAGAAAAGCCACAAAAACCGCCTAAAAAGGTCAAGCCACCGGGAGCTGACGGACATCGCAAACGAATGATCAAAAGAGTCCTCTATTCACCTGCGAATGTCTTGACAGCACGCGAGCTTGTTGAAGTTATGCTCTTTTACACCATACGTGTACGTGACACCCGTGACACCGCCGTATATCTTATGGAGAAGTTCGACAACGATATACGAAGACTTCTGAATGCATCCACGTATGAGCTAACGCAAGTCAGCGGAGTCGGTCCTGCCAGCGCAGAATTTTTCCACGTCATAGGCAAAACTCTCGATTTTCTGGAGAGTGAGTCCAAGGTTCAGAAAAAGTCTTACACCAATGCAGATGATATTGGCACACTGTTTTCGGAGCATCATAACGGAGCTCGTCATGACACCTTCTGGGTAGCCTTGTTTGATAACTCAATGCATCTTGTTAAGATTGAAAAGCTCAAGGACGACACAATGACCGTTGACGACGATAATATCATCTTTTCGATCGTTGCGGATGTTTCAAAGCATCACTGTTCTTCCTTGGCCGTTGCGCGACTTTCGGGAGACCGTTCATGTTATCCGACGTCGAATGATTTTGAAATGCTTAAAAAGATACTGGATATCTCGCAGATCACCAATATTGTTCTGAGAGATTATTTTATAGCTTCGCCCGATGAGAGTATCGGAATCAAGGATATGTACATATAAAAAGCAGGACTACCGTCTGAAAAAGCACAGACAGCGGTCCTGATTTTATTTATATAAAGACTATTTCATAAGCTCATCCGTAAGCTTCATTATTTCGGGAGCAACTCTGTTCTTCTCGCAATTCAGAACAAAATTGTACATCGGATATGCAAAGCCTGCAATAACACCTCCGATAACACCGGTTATAATACCGATCACTATCGCCATATCCTTGTGAATACCGAGTACCTCATCAAGCTCGGACATAATAAGGCTCATGCCAAAACCGAGTATCAACACGCCGATAACTCCGAAAATGAGCGAGATGACCTGCGCTTTTTGTGTAACGCCCGCATCAAGCCTTCGAAGACGTTCAAATTTATCTTCCTCTTTGTTTGTATATTTTTCGCGGATTCTTCTAAGCTCTTCCTGCTCCTTTGCGCTGTAGGTGTAAGAAAATCCGTCTTTTTTATTATCTTCCATGATGTAACTCCTTATGGGGTTTTCGTAAATTTTTCAGTCCGCGATTTCCTCTCACGATCATGAAAATCGCCATGATAACTATAAATAATGACACAGCCGCACCGGTTGATGCGAGCATGATCAGGTGAAACAAGGGACTTTCATTCTGTCCCCAGGTCGTCAGCATAGTCGATTCAAGTGTCAGCATTGAAACGCACGCCGCCGTGAGACTGATCGCCTTGGATGCCGAATAAACGGGACTGTTGTATTTTCTGTATTTGATGATATTAATGATTGCAACGGTGAACGTGGTAAAGGTGTATGCCGCCATGGCGATCGTTGTAATTTCGTGATGATTGAAGGTCCGTTTCCAGTAAATCATAAAGAAAATGATCACCGTCAGCGCAAGGTTCATTATAAGAAATATCCATCCGCATAAACGGTATTTTTTAAGCTCTGCACGTAACCGTTCGCCGGGTTTATATTTTCTCGTATGCCGCACCAGGAAGAAACGCATGACTGCAAGCAAAAGGTAATATATCGCCAAGGAATAATACCAGAACGTATGATGGTAAAAACCGAGCCACAGCTGAAAAAGTGCATATGCCGTATTCCAGACAAGTGAGCCGTAAAGAGTTACGTTAACACGCAGACGTGTATCCTCAAGCCAGAGTCTTGCATATTTGTTTTCATTCTTAAATGACTTAAAAAAGCTTATTATGCGCGGTATTTTAAAGCACCATACCGTCAGAGTGTACGCCGCCAGAACGTATGAAGCAATGGCAGGCACAGTCTGCGTTCCGATAAAGACCATTGAGCCGACAAGGAAAACCGTCGATATCGGAATCAGTATGATCATAATGGCAATATGGGGAAACAGTAAAGCCTTACCTGCTCGCTTTAAGTCCATGTTACATCCTCCTGATTTTAACCGTAAACGTCGTACCGACACCGGGAGCACTTTCAACGCTGATCTCACCCTGCATAATGTCAACAACCCGCTTGACAAGAGCAAGTCCGAGTCCGTTTCCCTGCATTGCATGAGAGGTATCGCCCTGATAGAATTTTTCAAATATATGCGCTCCGACCTCCGGTGAGATTCCGCAGCCCGTGTCACTCACCGAAACGCTCGCAAATGTCTCATCCGCCCAAAGTGAAACCTTAACCTTCCCTCCGCTCTCTGTAAACTTGAATGCATTTGAAAAAAGATTGCTCCAAACGAGAGATAGCAGCTCGGAATCCGCCGAGATAAGTACATTTTCCTCAATATCCGTGTCAATTTCGATGCCGCGTATTTCCCAGATGTTTTCATACTGCAAAAGACATTCGCAAAGCTGTTCACCGAGATCGTAGGTTTCACAGTGCGGATATATCTGCTGATTTTCAAGGCGGTTCAGCTTCAGAATATTAGTCATCATATCAGTAAGACGCCGTGTGGCATCGGTTATAGCCTTTGCATATTCGAGACGCTTTTCATCGGTTATATCCGGTGACTGCAGGAGTGTGGCATAATTCTGCATCACGGAAAGCGGTGTTTTCATTTCATGTGAAACGTTTGCGACAAAATCGGTACGCAGAGTTTCAACGCTCGCAAGCTCCGATGCCATTGTGTTGAAGCAATCGATGATAACGTTATAATTATCGTCTGCCGAAAAACTGCTGATCGGTGCGATGCGAACATCAAAATCGCCTTTAACGATCTCCTTTGCGGCAGAGGTTATGTGCTTGGTCACTTTTTGGGTGGTAAATTTTCTGCGAACG
Organism: Clostridia bacterium; assembly: GCA_017466685.1. Classification (GTDB taxonomy): domain Bacteria; phylum Bacillota; class Clostridia; order Oscillospirales; family CAG-272; genus Flemingiibacterium. The sequence goes on along the minus strand of JAFTTS010000024.1, from coordinate 1,247 downwards.
GCATCGAATATCGTGAATAACGAGCTTAAGAGAAGAACATTCAGGAACGTCAACTTAGCCGCTGTTTCAAGATTGTCGCCCGTCAACTCTATTTCGAGCGAATCAGATAAAACACTTACGAAAAGCATCGTCGTACAGGTGACAAGAAACGCCGTAAGGAGAAAAAACAGGAAATAATGATAAATGCCCTGCAGTATTTTATGTCCGACGCCCGCTTTTTTCACTTGATCACAGCCTTATAACCGAGCCCGTGAACCGTCTGAATTTCAAATGCATCACATTCGGAGAGCTTCGAGCGCAGTTTAGTCATATATACATCAACCGTTCGTGTACTCGTTTGTGTGTCAACATCCCAAAATTCATCCATGAGCTGGGTACGTGTAAATGTCTTTTTGGGATAGGATAAAAGCTTGTAAAGAAGATCAAATTCTCTCGCCGTTAAGGAGATTTCCTCGCCATTAAGCACTGCGGATCTCTCGTCTGCATCCATAACGAAGCTTCCCACCTCGAGACGACGGCTTGAAGCTATTTTGGAACGCCTGAGAAGTGCACCGATTCTTAAAAACATCTCATCAAGATCGATCGGCTTTGTCATGTAATCGTCAATACCGATACGAAAGCCTCTCTGTTTTGATGCAAAGTCGTCACGTGCACTCATAAACAGAATCGGAATATCGTTATTAAGCGAACGCACGGTTTTAACAAACTCGAAGCCGTCAATCCCCGGCATCATGATATCCGATACGATAAGATCAAAGGTGGTTTTATACATTTCATCGTATGCGTCCTCAGCACCAAGACATCCAATTGCCTCGTAACCGCTGCCATTCAGAAAAGAGCATACACTGCGGTTAAGGTCGCGGTCATCTTCAACAACTAAGATTTTAAACATATTATTTCCCCCGAAGTATAATTCCACTTATATGTTTATTGTAACATACAAATGTTAAAGTTTTGTTTGCGTTTTTTGTTTTTTTCAAAAAAATACAAGGCAATCGCATTTTTTTGCAACGCCTTGCACTTGATCATACAGTTTTCTTTCCTGAAACTGTTTTTAAAATCATAGAAAACGCCAAAAAGCAAAGCGCAGGATAGTAAGTTCCCATGCAAGCGTGATCAGTCCATCCCCAAAGTCCGATAAACCAATCGAAAACCAGCATCAGATCCGAGAAGAAAAACAGCACGCTCGCTATCGCGATCGTTCCGTTGACTGCATTTTTCTCTCGAACAAAGTTGCCGATCGCTTT
>JAFTTS010000023.1 GCA_017466685.1 Clostridia bacterium | reverse complement strand
TCTCATCAAAAGATCGGAAAGACTCGCAGCTCCGAGCAGCATATCAAGGAAGCTCGCCTGTCCATCCTCATGGGTTACACGAAGACGCAGCTTGAAAAGCTCATATATCCTTTGATATTCAGCCTCACTGTCGGCAATTTCACCGTTCTTCTGTTCAATATTGTTGTTAAGCTCGGCAATGATTTCGTTTGTAAGCTCAATCTTTTTTATCTGCAGATTGAGTTCTGTATCGATACGCTGTTTTTCAGCAAGAGCCGCATCGATATCGTCTGCGGTTGTTGCGATGTTTGTCTGCAGCTCCTCGATCTGCTTATTCAGTGCGGCAAGCTGCTCCTCCATACTTTCAACCTTGGAATCGGTCAGCTTTGCGGCGGAAATAGTCTCATTTGATGAGGGTGCCATAACCGCAAGACACACAGCGCAAAGTGCAAACGCCACAATTCGAATAATATTCTTTTTAACGGAGCTGAAAACGGTCGATTTATTTGTATTTTCCATACCGATGACCTCTCATTCTCTGTTTTTGATTTATGCCTTAAGATGCTTTCTTGTGGATATCGTACTTCCGATAATACCCGTAACGATACCGATTCCGAGGAAAGCGAGTGCCACATAATGTCCGATGCTGTCAAAAGTGATGATCGATAAAAAGTCGAGTGTTCCTGCCATTTCAGTGACAACGTAACCGTAAATATACCACTGAATGAAGAATGCAAAAACGCTTGATATTATACCGATGAATATGCCCTCAAAAATGAACGGCAGGATAACGAACCAGTTTGTTGCGCCGATATATCTCATTATGGATATTTCCGCACGTCTTGAATGAACGGCAAGCTTTATCGTGTTGATGATAACAAAAATGCTTACAACAAAAAGTATCGTCATAAACCAGATAAGCACGTGTGAGATACCGTTTTTGATATTCTCGATCGACGTTGCAAGATCAGCACGGTTGTTAACCTTCGCAATACCGTCGGTACGACTGATATTATCAACAAGCGGCTGTACCGCGGAATTGTCCTCGTATTTTATAACAAAGGAATCGCGCAGGGGGTTATCACCCTCAACAAGCTCATAAAGTCCCGAATATTCCTTATACTTCTCTTTTTCCTCCTCAAGTGCCTGTTCCTTGGAGATAAAGGTTATTTCGGCAACATTGGGAATCTTCTCGAGCTCCTTGTGGATCTCCTCAACCTCCTCGTCCGTTTTTGTATCATCAACAAAAACCACGATTTCATTGAGCAAACCGAGCTTTTCAAGATTTTCGTCTATATTGAGAATCAAAAGCACAAAGCTTCCCATGACAACGAGACAGCTCATAAGCACCGTTATCGATGCGAGCGTCATAATGCCGTTACGCCAGAGTCCCTTGAAGCTCTGACCAAGGAAATAAGTCAAACGATATCTTTTCATACGTTCATACCTCCAACACCGTCGCTTATAACCTTTCCACCCTGGATTTTTACCACACGCTGCTGGAAATAATCAACCAGATCCTTTTCGTGTGTAACAACAATAACGGTTTTTCCGCGCTTATGTATTTTAACGAGCAGGTTCATAATTTCAAGGCTCATCTTTGGGTCAATATTACCCGTAGGCTCGTCTGCAATGATTATCTGCGGATTGTTTGCCAATGCCCTTGCGAGAGCGACACGCTGCTGCTCACCGCCCGAAAGCTGGGACGGATAAGAACCGGACTTCTCCGTTAAATTGACAATATTCAAAATAGCCGGCACGCGACGTTTGATGATCTTTGTCGGTTCACCAACGACCTGCATCGCAAACGCGACATTCTCAAACACGGTCTTGTTCGGGAAAAGGCGGAAATCCTGGAAAACAACACCGATCTCACGGCGATAATGCGGCACCTTAAAATCCGAAATCTTCGAAAGATCGTACACCGCAGGCTTTTTTGCGGTTTCCTCATCCCTGTTGGAACGCACGATTATGCTTCCGCTTGAAGCCTTTTCCTCTCGAAGAAGGAGCTTTGTAAGCGTGGTTTTTCCTGCACCCGACTCACCGACAATGAACACAAACTCGCCGTCATTTATCTTGAGACTGACGCCGTCCAGTGCCACTGTTCCGTTCGGATACACTTTTTTAACATCTCTGAATTCAATCATATCGTTAGGCAACTCCGTTATTTTCGTTATATTTAACAAACGCAAAATGCTAAATGTCAAAACAGTCGTGCAAATAGCACCAAAAATCGAGGCTGTCGGCATTTAGCAATCGTACCGTCCGCCGATTACACATAAAGATAACAGGCGGACGGAGATATAATTAATAATTAAAATTTAACCGGTTTCGAGGTCAGGTACTTCTTGACCATGAGTGCAACCTTGAATGTGATCGCGTGTTCAAACTCACGAAGATCGAGACCTGTGAGCTTTCTGATTTTCTCAAGGCGATATACGAGAGTATTTCTGTGAACGAACAGCTTACGCGAGGTTTCGGAAACGTTGAGGTTGTTTTCGAAGAAGCACTGGATGGTCATAAGAGTTTCACGATCGAGCGATTCGAGAGAGCCCTTCTTGAAAACCTCCTGGAGGAACATTTCGCAAAGCGTTGTCGGAAGCTGATAGATAAGTCTGCCGATACCGAGATTTTCGTAACTGATGATATTCTTTTCAGTGTCGAATACCTTGCCGACCTCAATTGCGACCTGTGCTTCCTTGAAGGAGCGTGCAAGATCCTTTATATTGTCAACAGCGGTACCGATACCGATCGTAACCTTAGCGTAAAACTCGCTCGAAAGCGTATCTGCGATATTCTTTGCGGTCTTTTCGATCTCGCGGTTGTCATGTCCAGATTTAACTTCCTTAACAAGAACGATATCATGCTCACTGACACTGATAACGTAATCCTTGTTCTTATCCGGGAACATATTCTGCACCATGTCAAACGGAACAACGTCGCTCTTGCCGTAGAACTTGATAAGTATTACAGCACGCATAACATCCGAATTGAAATGCAGCTCCTTACTCTTTAAGTAAATGTCGCTCGGGAGAATATTATCAAGGATGATGTTCTTGATAAACGAACCCTTATCGAGCTTTTCATCATACAGATTTTTGATATTTGCGAGAGATACGGAAAGAATCATAGAAAGCTTTTCAGCCATCTTGTCCTCTCCCTCAACAAATACGATATATTCGGCTTTTGCGCCCTGACCGATCTGTCTGTATGTATAACCGCCGGTAGTGATAGCTTCGGAGGTGTACGCCAGCTCATCACGGACGCCCTGTGCAGTTTCTCCGATTTTAACCAGCTCACTGCAAGAAATAATTACGCCATTCTCGTCGATAACACCGATGACTCGATCCACAGCATCCTTCATTTGATGAATAATACCTTGGAAAAATCTGTTTGACATAGGGGCGACTCCTTTCAACATTAACAAAAAATTTAAGTAAAATAATATTTGAATTAAAAGACTTTAAAATAAAAGCTTAAATCATTTTAACCGTACATATAACGGCAATCACAAGGTAAGAAGCGAGCAGAATAAAATCAGCTAAAATCGTCGATGCGGGCGAAGCTATCAGAAGCACCAAGCCTGCGATAACAGCCGCAGCACAGATAAAGAATGTGACTGCGCATTTTTTGCCGCCGATTGTGATTCCTGCGAATGTATAATTTTTGTTTTTTACGATGAGAAGTATGCCAAGAGCAATCGTCGCAAGGGCAAGAACGATCATAAGCGGTTTTGCAGCCAAAACGCCAAGTCTTCCAAGCGTATAGAAGAATCCGTCCGCAGAGGGTACAGCCTTGGCAAGTCTTATCAAAAGGAATCCTGCCGCCGTAAATGACGAATAAGCGAAGAAGTTTCCGGCATAAATGTTATGTGCGAAATAAAGAACGGTAAGCGTAATGAGTGTGGCAATAACCAGCTCAACATTATCGTAAATATAGTAAATAAGACCGGAAGCAAAAAGTGAGGTGATATTTCCAAAGATAAATGCACTTGTCAGCACTTTCCCGGACTCATCAACATTTTTCATTTTTCTGAATGTAAACAGTATCGCCGAGAGTCCGAAGAGAATACCCATAACCAAAAGGAACGGAGGCAATACGACTGTATGCATTATGATCTGATTATTCTCTGTTCTTATTGCGAGAACGACCGCAACAAACACGAGAGCAAACTGAAGCATCAAACGGTAAAGCTTAGCATCCTGCTGCTTCTCTGATGCCACCTTTGCGGCCTTTTTTTCTTTGATTCTTTTTTCCTTAATACTGTTACTCACTTCAGAAAAACCTCCGGGTTACAATTCAAAATTATAAGTAAGGCACGCAAGCACGAAGCTCGGTGCTGTTTCGCAGCGAAGAATCCGCCGTCCGAGACCGCATATATCAAAGCCTGCCGCACGGGCCGCTTCAACCTCTTTCAGAGAAAATCCACCCTCCGAGCCGATTATAACCGAAATACTCTCGGGTATTTTCCCTTCCTTATATCTGTCACTTAAAAGCGATCTCAAAGGAACCGTGTCATCGCCCTCATAGAAAAAGAGGACAAGCTCACTCTCTGCCGCCTGACTTAACATCTCACGAAACGATATCGGCAGCATAACCGTCGGAACAGTACCGCGACCGCACTGCTTTGCAGCTTCAAGCGCAATACGCGAACGACGTTCAAGCTTTTTCTGTTCCTTACGGGAATCGTCATCCCGTCTGGCAACACAGCGTTCCGATTCAAACGGAATTATCTCATGTGCTCCGGTTTCAACCGACTTCTGAATGATAACATCAAGCTTGTCCGATTTCGGAAGAGCCTGAAACAAGCGTACCGTATACGGCGGCTCGGTGTCACATTTACGTGAAGAAACTATCCTCGCCGTAACGCTTTCGGAAGTGAAGTCCGTGAGCTCACAGTCATATTCGTTTTTCTGCATATCACAAACCGTGATGTGTTCTCCCGCACGCATACGAAGTGAACGCGAGATATGAATGGCATCGTCTCCGCAGACAGTCACATATCCGTCCGCGATATTTGAAGCCGACAGAAAGAAACGCGGCATTTTTAACCTCAAAAACAGGATTAGTCAAAATTGGCACAACTTTTTGTTGTTTGTTTGCCCGACTATATTGTATATTATACTACACTTTCGTCATTTTGTCAAATATTTTAGCGAAATTTTTTGCATATTTTTTTATCAAACGCGAAAAAAACCGTTATTTTTTCCAAATTTTAGTCTTTTTGGTAAACCATTGCCACCCAGTCGCTTTCCATAGCTTCCTCAACGAGGGTGAAGCCGTGACTCTTCATAGCCTTTCTGACATCCTCGGCGTACCCCTCAATGATACCCGAAGTAAAAAGATAAGAGCCCTGTTTCAGATAATTACCGATATCGGGCGACATGC
>JAFTTS010000022.1 GCA_017466685.1 Clostridia bacterium | reverse complement strand
GATGTCTGAAATTAACACAAATATGGTTCTGGACGGTATCACGTTAGCTATTCGTTTGGCTTATCCGGGAAGTCACATCGAATCTGACTCCTTAGAGCAAGGGCTTGAGACGCCTGCCTTTATTTTGCTTTTAGTCTCGGGTGAACAGATAGCGCAGGTCGGATCGCGTTATAAAAGACCATCACGCTTTGATGTTCTTTATTTCCCGACAAAGGGACGTGAGGAATGTTGTGCCGTTGCAGACGAGCTGCGCAGTGTTCTTGAGCTTATTACATTGCCGAGTGGAGATATGCTGCGCGGTACCGGAATGAGCTTTGAGATCACTGACGGCGTTCTGCATTTTTTTGTTTCCTACAATCATTTTGTTTGCCGCAAAGCTGACGAAACGATGATGGAAAAAATTAAACTTGAGCAAGGAGGAAACTGACATGGCAAAAGAAAACGCAGCAGTTAAGCGTGCTGCAATTAAATACTCAAAAGAGCAGCTCATCAGGTCTGACCGTTACATGAAGCGGCGTGACTTACTGGGTGCGCTTCTTAAAGACGACGAGCGTTATACTTTTACGGAGGTTGACGCTATGGTTGACCATTATATGAAAGGTAAGGTGAAATAATATGGCTCTTGGTGGTGGAATCTGGGCAGTACAGAATAAGGTGCTTCCCGGTACATATGTTAATTTTTCCAGCGTTGCCAAAGCGTCTGCAGCTCTCTCCGACAGAGGTTATGCGGCTATGCCTTTGGTGCTTGACTGGGGTCCTGACAATGAAGTTTTTACCGTAACAAACGGTGACTTTCAGAAAAACAGTCTCAAGCTTTTCGGCTATGCTTATGCTGACGCTGCCATGCTCCCTCTGCGTGAGCTTTTTAAATATACGCAGACTCTCTATGCTTACCGTTTGAACAGCGGTGGTGTTAAGGCTGAAAATGCCTTCTGCAGTGCAAGGTATGCAGGTGTTGCCGGCAACAAGCTTTCTACCGTTATTACGGTAAATGTTGACAATGACTCTCTTTTTGATGTTCATACCTACTACGGTACGACTCTGATTGATACTCAGGTGGTTTCCGTGGCAGATGAGCTTGTCGCAAATGACTTTGTAATCTTTAAGGGCAGTGCGACTCTCGAAGAAACTGCGAAGACTCCTCTTGCAGGCGGTACAAACGGTGAGCTCACCTCTGCGGCTTATCAGACGTTCCTCGATAAAATCGAGAGCTACAGCTTCAACACTTTAGGCTGTCCGAGTGCCGATGCTACAACTATCGATCTGTTTGTCAACTTCACAAAGCGTATGCGTGACGAAATCGGCGCGAAGTTTCAGACTGTTATTTACAACGCGTACGGTAATGCCAATGTGGCTGACTATGAGGGTGTTATCGAAGTTGGTAACAAGATTATCGGCTATGATACTGTCGTCTCCGGCTTCGGAGAGTTCGGTCTCGTTTACTGGATGACAGGTGTATCTGCAGGTTGTGCGGTTAACAAGTCCAATACCAATAAACGCTATGACGGTGAGTGTACCGTTAATGTTGATTATACTCAGGTTGAGCTCGAAAAGGCTATCAAGGCCGGTCGCTTGATGTTCCACAATGTCAACGGTGAGGTGAGAATCCTTGAAGATATTAACTCTATGGTTACCGTTTCCGATACCAAGGGTGACGTATTCAAGTCTAATCAGACTATCAGAGTTTGTGACCAGATCGCAAATGATGTGGCTGTGCTTTTCAATACTCGCTATCTCGGCAATGTACCCAATGATGCAAGCGGCAGAATCGCTCTTTGGAACGATATATGTAAGCTTCTCGAGGAGCTTGATTCTATTCGTGCTATCGAGGACTTTGATCCCGAAATCGTTACCGTTGAGCAGGGCGACACAAAGAAGGCTGTTGTGTGCACCGTTAGCAACCTGAATATTGTAAACGCTATGGCTCAGCTCTATATGAGCGTTATCGTTATGTAAGGAGGTAGCAAGATATGAATCAGTCCATTATGAACGCGCTTGACGCAGTTGCGGGCTCTCAGGCTTCGGCGTATATCACGCTGTCTGACGGCAACAGGTATTGTTTCTGTCAGCTTTATGCCTTTGAATCCAGCATGGAGATCAATGTTTCCGAGGTGCCTATTCTCGGCAAGACCGGTAAGGGTAACAAGCCCACAGGATGGTCCGGTAGTTGGAGCGGTACGGCACACTATAATCAGTCTGTCATCCGTAAAATGATGCTTGAATATAAGAAGACCGGTTATATGCCGACCTTTGATATTCAGGTGACAAACGAGGATCTGACTGCATCTGTCGGACGTCAGACCATCATCCTGAAGAACTGTCTCACTAAAGGCGGTATTCTCGCAAAGTTTGATGCTGACGCTGAGACTCTCGACGAGGAACTCGAAGGCACTTTCGATGATTGGGAAATGCCCGAAACTTTCAGTATGTTAAGCGGAATGCAGTAATTTTTTCATGAAACAGGAGGTAAATCATTATGAATAAGAATTTGACCGCTTTTCTCGCTCAGAATGCGAAAAAGATTGACAATGTACACTGTGTGGCTTCGGACCGCTTTGTTGATCCCGAAACCGGCAAGGCGATACCTTGGGCAATTTGTTGCATTACCGCAGCGGAAAATGCCGCAATCAGAAAGTCTTGTATGCGCACTGTACAGGTGCCCGGCCGTAAAGGTCAGTTTACACAGGACATTGACGCTAACGCATATCTTGCCAAGGTTGCCGTGCGTTGTACGGTTTTCCCGAATCTTAATGATGCTGAGCTTCAGCAGAGCTACGCTGTGATGGGTGCGGAACAGCTTATCACTGCCATGCTGACTCCTGCTGAGTTTGAAGACTATTCCGGCAAGGTTCTCGAGGTCAACGGCTTCCAGTCTGGCGACGAGATGGTTGAAGAAGCAAAAAACTGATAAACGGAGACGATCCCGAGGCAAGTTACGCCTATTACTGTCTCCATAAATTCCATTGGCCGCCTAACGTCTTTCTCGACATGGATCCTTATACGCAAGCTTACATAATTGCGGCGATTGATATTAAGGTCGAGCAGGAAAAGAAAGAGGCGGCAAAAGCAAAACATAAGAAGTAACAGCGGACGAAGTCGGGTCTCGTCCCTGGTTGCTTTTTAGAAAGGAGGTGCTCCTGTGGCTCTTATCAAAACACAGCTTGTGTTAACGGACGGTATGACTGCACCGCTCCGCAGCATTCACAAGGCTATGAATCTTGCGCTCAACAGCTTTGCGTCTATGCAGAGATCTTCCGGTCGGGCGATTGATACGAGGTCGTTTCAGAGTGCAAGAGAGGAGCTTGCGCGTTTGGGTGCGCAGCTTGACGAGATTGAGCGCAAAACCAAGGAAGCAAGCGGTGCGGCCGGTGGTATGCAGTCTATGTTTATGAAGGCTGCGTCTGCTATCGGTACTGCTTTATCTGCCAAGAAGGTGATTGAGCTTGCCGATACGATGACACAGACACGAGCAAGGCTTAATCTCATTACAGGTGATCTTGAAAAAACTTCCGCACTGCAGGATCAGATCATGGCTTCGGCAAATCGGTCACGTGCATCATATCAGACAACTGCCGATGCTGTTGCTAAAATGGGTATCATGGCTAAAGATGCCTTCACGACAAATGGCGTTTTAAACACCGATGAACTGATCGCGTTTACAGAGCTTATCAATAAGCAGTTCACGATTGCCGGTACTTCTACACAGGGCGTTGAATCCGCTATGCTGCAGCTGACGCAAGCCATGGCTTCCGGAGTTCTGAGAGGTGAGGAGCTCAACAGCATCTTTGAGCAGGCACCGACGATTATTCAGACTATCGCCGATCACCTCGGTGTGCCCATCGGAGAGATCAGGGCAATGGCCGCAGAGGGACAGATTACTGCTGATATAGTCAAAAACGCGATGCTTGGTTCTGCCGATGAAATCAATACGCAGTTTGAAGCCATGCCCTATACATTTGCGCAGGTGTGGACCATGATTCAGAATATTCTGCTTGAGGCGTTCGGACCGTTGATTCAAGCAATTGGCTCAGCAGCTCAATGGATATATGATAACTGGTCGACAATCGAGCCTATATTAATGAGTATCGGACTTGCTGTGCTGATGGTTGCCGGCACTTTGGGCGTTGCGAAGGTTGCCACGCTTGCTATGACCGTTGCCCAAAAAGGACTGAATGCGTCACTTTTGGCGAATCCCATCGTTTGGATCGTGGCGCTTATTGGTCTTGTTATCGGCGCTATTGTTGCATGGGTTAAGTCGATTGGCGGTCTTAAAAACGCCTGGGAGATATGCAAGCTTGCTATTATGGTTGCGTGGAACGCTATCAAGCTCGGGTTCTTCGTTGGTATTTATTTTGTTCTCGATCTGATTGACAAGCTTAAGCTCGGTTGGCAGAGAGCCGGTGTGGCAATTGCCAATTTTATAGGCGACATGAAGGTATCTGTACTTACAATTCTCCAAAATATGATAAACGGGGCAATTGATCTGATCAATAACTTCATTAAGCTTATCAACAAGATTCCCGGTGTTAATATCAGTACCATTGAGCACGTGACCTTTGCAACAACTGCAGCAGCAGAAAATGAAGCGGCAAAGCAGGCACGTGCAGACGAGCTGGCGGCTTACGAACAGGAACTCGCCGATGCAAAGGCTGGCAGAGATGCGCACATTGATTCCCTGCAGGCAGAGCTTGATTCTTCCGTTGATGCTTTAGCGTCGGCATATACACAGGCAAAGGCTGAGGCTGCGGCAAATTCTTCAAACGAGCAGGACCTTATGGCCGGACTCGGTGAGGATGGCGCAAGTATCGCAGAGAACACAGGCAGTGTGGCAAGCTCACTGAAAGAGACAAACGAGGATCTTAAATATATGCGAGACCTTGCAGAGCAGGAAGCAATCAACCGATTTACGACTGCCGAGGTGAAAATCGACATGACCGGTATGACAAACCGTATCGATTCCAATATGGATCTCGACGGTGTTATTTATACATTTACCGAGGGCTTTGCAGAAGCTTTGGCGGTTGCTGCCGAGGGGGTGCATGAATAATGTATAGCTTTTATTTTGGCAGAATGGCTTTGCCGGTTACACCTCAAAAGCTGACCGTTAAAATCAAGGGAAACAATAAAACGATTACCCTTGCCAATGAGGGCGATATAAGCTTCTTGCGCCACCCCGGACTTACTGAAATTACTTTTGATGTTATGCTGCCCATGCTCGGACAGTATCCGTTTGCAGGTAAATATCGTAAACCGGATCACTATCTTGATATTTTTGAAGGGTTAATCACCAGATGCGAGCCTTTTCGCTTCATCGTGAGCCGTGTATCGCCGTCCGGTAAGCTTTTATATGACACCAATATGAAGGTGAGTCTTGAGAATTATACGGTTACCGAGGATGCCACAAAGGGGCCGGACGTGACTGTCGCTGTCACGCTCAAGCAGTATATCGACTATTCGACAAAGACGGTAAAGGTTATAATGCCGGAGCAAGACGGGAAGCCTACCATTACGGAAGAAAAAGAACGGGATGACAGCACTGCACCTACGGCACAAACTCATACGGTCAAGCCCGGTGACAGTCTTTGGAATATCGCGAAGCAGTACCTTGGTGACGGTGCAAGGTACATCGAAATTTATAATCTGAACAAAGACAAGATTACGGATCCTAATTCCATCAGTGCAGGGCAGGTGTTGACGTTACCGTGAAAATAGATCTTATTATTCAAAACGGCAGCACGATATACTATCCCATTCTCGAGGAAGGAATAAGTCTCGAATGGGACCGTAAAGGTTCGCCCGGTAAGCTTAAGTTTTCTGTTGTAAAAGACGATGCTTTGTCCTTTGAAGAGGGAAATGACGTAAAACTGACCATCGACGGGACGGATATGTTTTACGGCTTTATTTTTTCAAAAAACAGATCAGGACGCACGCCGTATCTTATTGAGGTCACCGCATATGACCAGCTCAGGTACTTCAAAACAAGGACACCTATGTTTACAGCAGCAAAAAAGCAAACGAGGTTATACGGATGATCGCCGAGGACTTCGGACTGAAGACGGGTGTTCTTGAAGATACCGGGTATGTAATACCGTCAAGGACCGAAGATAATACGACACTCTTTGATATTGCGCAAAACGCACTTGATGAGACTCTGCAAGCCAAAACACAGCTCTACGTTCTTTATGATAATGTCGGCAAGCTGACACTTCAAAACATAGAGAACATGAAATTGAATCTCTTGATTGACATGGATACTGTCGGCAATTACACCTATTCCAGCACGATCGACAGTCAGACCAACAATCAAATTAAAATAACCTTTGAAAACAAGGACACCGGCAACCGCGAGGTTTTTATTGCAAAGGACAGCTCCAATATTAACAAATGGGGACTTTTACAGTATACCGATACCACAGAGTTGTCTACAAGCGGTGTGGCAAAGGCAGAGGCTTTACTGAAGCTTTATAATACAAAAACCCGTTCACTTTCTGTATCCGAAGCACTCGGTGATTTGCGTGTACGCGCAGGTTCGTCTGTTATTGTCAGGTTGAAGCTTGGTGATGTCAATATTCAGAGCTATTTGCTTGTGGAAAAGGTTAGACACAAATTTAATCAGAATCAGCATTTAATGGATCTGAAATTGCGAGGTGGTACATTTGTTTCCTGATATGAGTGCTTTTTTGAACGGTGTGAAGCGTGCTGCAGTTGAAGCTGTTATGGCAGGTAAGCCTTTCGCTTTTATACTCGGAAAGGTAACGAGTATTTCACCGTTAAAGGTGCAGGTGGACCAAAAGCTTGAGCTTACAGAGGCACAGCTTATTTTGACAAATGCGGTGCGTGATTACACTGTTCGAATGACGGTTGATCATGAAACCGAATCAACATCCGGCGGCAGTGACTACTCAGCATTTGCGAGTCACAGGCACGCCTACAAGGGCACGAAATCTTATCGTGTTCACCTGGGTTTAACGGTTGGTGAACAGGTCGTCATGCTCCGAGCTGACGGAGGTCAGAAGTTTATTATTTTAGACAGAGTGGAGGCGCCGGCATGATACCATCTATTGAAACGGATCTTTTATCGCTTGAGATCGAAGCTCAGCCGAGTCTCACCTATGCTTTGGATATAGAATCCGATAAAATTCGCGGTATGGCTGACAATCTCGAAGCTTTGAAGCAGGCTATATATTTGATCCTCAACACGGAGCGATATGCCTATCCGATTTATTCATGGAACTACGGTGTGGAGCTTAAAGAAATAATCGGTCAGCCAAAGGAGTATGCGCTTTCCGAAATCAAGCGCTGCATCACGGAGGCTCTTTTGCAGGATGATCGAATAACCGCGGTGGACAGCTTTGAGGTTGAGATCGGGAAGAAAACTATACGTGCTATATTTACTGTGCACACTATATACGGTGATATAGAGACCGCGAAGGAGGTGGAAATTTAGCTATGTTTGAAAAACAAACCTATGAAAATTTACTCACAAACTCACTTGCGCGAGTGAGCTCATCACTTGACAAGCGAGAGGGTTCAATGGTGATGAACGGTGTTGCTCCCTCAATGGCAGAGCTGGCACAATTGTATATCGCCCTTGATTTTATATTAACAGCTATGTCGATACACACAATGCCGCGAGAATTTTTAATAAAGCGTGCCAAAGAACGTAATATGCCGCCCGAGGAGGCAAGTGCTGCCGTTTTTCGTGCCGAGTTTAATACAGATGTACCTATCGGAACAAGGTTTTCCTGCGAGGACCTCAATTTTGTCGTCGTGGAAAAAATGAACGATATAGCTGACAGTATAAGCTACAAGCTCGAATGTGAAACTCCGGGAACTGCAGCTAACGGGTATATCGGCAGACTTATTCCCATTGACTACATAAATGGCTTGACTTATGCTGAGCTTGTGGAGCTGATAACGCCCGGAGACGACGAGGAAGACACCGAGGTGCTTCGTCAACGATTGCTTGACAGTTATCAGTCACAGGCTTTCGGTGGAAACCGTGCCGATTATATTGAAAAGGTGACCGCAATTAAAGGTGTCGGTGCCGTTAAGGTCTACCCGGTCTGGAATGGTGATATATCTCCTTCTTCTCTTATTCCGAGCGAGACTGTACGTGCGTGGTACGAAGGTATAATTACAACACTGGACGAGGATACTGCGAAGTGGTTAAGTGCTGTATTCACGGCGGCAGATAATAAGCTGTTGACTGTTGGCGGTACAGTAAAGCTTGTGGTCATGGCTTCCGGAAACACAGTTCCGTCTGATGCCTTCATAAGCGAAATACAGACGGTTGTTGATCCCGAACAGAATGCCGGTGAAGGTTTAGGACTTGCTCCAATGGGACACGTAGTGAACGTTTGCGGCGTTATAAGTGAGTCGGTTGATATCACACTGAATCTCACATATGCTGAAGGTTGGGATTTTTCATCAGCACAAAGCTACATAGAAAAGGTCATCGAGGACTATTTTGCAGAGCTTGCGACAGAATGGGCAAAATCAACACACCTTGTGGTACGTATTTCGCAGATCGAGAGCAGGATCCTTGCCGCATGCAGTACAATAATTACCGATATCAGCGGCACGAAAATAAACGGCATAGAATCTAATCTTGCTTTATCTGCCGACAGTATACCTGTGAGAGGTGAAATTGATGGATAGAAAGCTTATTGATTATCTTCCGCCGGTTCTTCAAAATATACGGGAGCTGCGAGAGATAAATAAGGCTGTTGAACCCGAACTGTCGCTCGCATGGGATGCATATGCTCTTTTACTCGCAAATCTGTTTCTTGACAGCGCGACAGAGCTTGGTGTTGGTATATGGGAGCAAGAGTTGAAGCTGCTTCCGAAAAACACAGACTCTCTTGATGTACGAAAAGCGCGTATAAAGGCTAAATGGAATTTGGATGTTCCATATTCAATCCCATGGCTTAAATCGTGGTTAGCCGGACTTTGCGGAAAGATCGGATATGAGGTCTCGATTTCGGATTACACGATAGATGTACAGCTCGATTACGACGCACTGCCTAATGCAGAAAGTCTGACTGCCGAGATTCTTGATATGCTGCTGGCTATACGTCCGGCAAATATGCAGATTATGATGACGGCGTTTTTGCAGTCTTACAGTAATGCGGTAGTGTTCGCCGGAGTTTCGGAGTGCAGCACGGTCGTTGAAATATTTTAAGCAGGAGAATGAAAATGTCTAACAAATACAGTACGATAATAACTACCGTCGGAGCATCCATAATAGCAGAGTCTCTGCTTAACGGTAAGAAGCTTACAATAACACAAGCGGCGGCAGGTGATGGCGGTGGAGCATACTATTTACCCACTGTGGATCAAACCACGTTAAAAAACGAAAAATGGAGAGGGGAAATTGCCGCTGCAGGCATTAATGTCCTCAATTCCAATATGTTTGATGTCAAGGTGGTTGTCAAAGATAATATAGAATCTTTTATCATTCGTGAAATAGGTTTGTTCGATGACGAAGGAAATTTGATTGCTGTTTGCAATATCCCTGATATAGAGAAAGTCAGCAGCTCTGATGGTGTTTCAGACAAAGCTACGGTTTTAATGCACGTAGTCGTTGCTGATTCTTCTACGGTTACATTTACGGTTAATCCATCGCTGGATACGATCAGTCGTGAGGAAGTCGAGACTCTGATAGACGCTCATAATAAAGCCGACAAGCCGCATCCCGATAAATTTGCAGCGGCGCAGCACAATCACGACGATGTGTATGCAAAAACAAATCACAATCACAACGATGTATACGCAAAAGCAGGTCACAATCATGACAGTGTGTATGCTACCACCAAGCTTTTCAACGTCACTGTAAGCGCGGACGCATGGCTTGAAGATACAATCAATGGCGGCTATTATCAAACAATTGCAGTTGACGGTATTCTTGAAACGGATTCGCCGATAGCTGATGTTCTTCTTGGTACGGATATTGACGCAAACAAGCTGTGTCTTGACGCATGGGAGTATGTCACGAGGATAACCACGTCGGCAGGCAGTATAACGCTTTGGGCGAATATGAAGGTGCCGGTGTCGACATTCGATATTCAATTAAAGGTGGTGCGTTAACATGGGAGAAACTTTTATTACTCGCAGACATGGTAAAGGTGAATACGTTCCCGTGGGATGGGCAACTTTCGACAGAACACATTCTATAACTATTCCCGACCTCATCGGAAAAAAGGATTTTGTGCTATTCTCCCAGTATGACGCTTCCACTGATGGAGACATATTCAGTCTTATATATAGAGACGGCATTTGCATCTGGTTGGAACGTTACAAAGATGTTAGTAGTAATACTGTGGGGGGACCTGGCAGTGAAAGTTTTGCCGAACGATTAAAATATGATGAAGTAACGGGGACAATATCATCGCTGGAGGCTCCCGATGACGCAACCAATTATGAGGGATATGCTTATTTCTTTTCTGGAGGTTATGAATACATCATATATGATTAAGGAGAGAACGTAAAGGCATGAAGTATAAAGTAGATAACATAAAGCTTATCGGCATAGAAGATGAATGTCTTGTTGCAGGCTCGGTGAATATCTATAAGGCAAAATTTGAGTTTGATGCCTCTTGGAGTGAATACACGTCTTTAATTGCAGTGTTTCAGCATGGGAATATAGTCATAGAGCAGCTTCTTGTCGATAACGAGTGTGAAATCCCATGGGAGGTATTAGAGAACCCCGGCTACTTATACGTAGGCGTACGAGGCCTCACGAGCGGCAAGAAGCGTCCTACATTATGGGCACAGCAGAAGTTCGTTAATGCTGGCACAGTACCCGGTTCCCCTTCGCGAGAGCCGACTCCCGACAAGTGGCAGCAGGTGCTTGCGACCATCGAACAGGCTGAGCACGCCGTAACGCCGTATATATCAGATAACGGCAATTGGTTTGTAGGAGACAAGGATACGGGCGTAAAAGCGCGTGGCGACAACGGAATAACACCACATATCGGCGATAACGGCAATTGGTATATAGACGACATTGATACAGGAATTAAGTCCAAAGGCGACAAGGGTGATCCTTACGAGCTCACCGAAGCTGACAAGGCGGAGATGGTGCAGGCTGTCCTCGCCGCACTTCCTAACGGAGATGAGGTGAGTTATTAATGGCGATTGTAACAACCGATGACAAGCATTACTCCGATATTGCCGCGAAGATACGCGAAAAGGCTGAGACCGATACGTCGTACAAGCCGTCCGAGATGGCGGCAGGCGTTGAGGCGGTTCATGCTAAAGGATATGACAACGGGCATACGGAGGGTTATTCTGAAGGACATTTAATTGGCACTGAGGAAGGGTACGAAAGCGGTCATGCAAACGGATACAGCACCGGTTATGCAGAGGGTGCACAGACGGAATATGACCGTTTTTGGAACGAGTTTCAGGACTATGGAGAGCGTACCGATTACACGTTTGCGTTCAGGCATTGGAGTGTCGATTATATCCGCCCCAAATACAAGGTTCAGAACATATCGCTTCAGGCACAGCAGATGTTCCAATTCGCGAAGATCAAAAAATTGGAGGCAGAATATTTCGACCTTGCGGGTGCAGACAAGCTTAGTGGCACTGTATACGGGATGTTCAACGCCTGCAGGCAGCTCGAAGAAATCGAGGATGTCAACATCCCTGCAACGAACTATTCTGCGACTTGGTACAACTGTACGGCACTTCGTAAAATAGCGATCATCAGATGCGTGGCAGGTCAAGCGTTCAGTTCGGCTTTTGTTGGTTGTGAATCGCTTGAAGATGTGACGTTCACAGGAGAAATGACTACAAACGGTCTTGATCTTTCTATGTGTGTGAAGCTAAACAAAGCGAGCATTGAAAGTGTAATCGGGATTCTTGCCTCAACTTCAAGCAAACGCTCTGTGACGCTTTCGGAGGCGGCGGTTAACAAGGCATTCGAAACGGTGGACGGTGAAAACGACGGTGTTCATTCGGATGAATGGTCTGAACTTGTTGCGACAAAGCCGAGCAATTGGACGATAACACTTGTGTAAAGGAGCGTGATTAAATGATAAAGCCGATTACAGCGTCTGACGGTCACATTCTGACTGACGGCGAAATTTACGGTAAAACGATATACCTTGCAGAGGGTATGGATGAGTCTGCATTTCATGAGATAACCGAGGAGGAATATGCAGCTATTAGGGATGCGGAAGCTGATATCGAACTCGGAGCGGACAGCGAAATGGCGTTAAAAGCCGCAGCTTACGATATAATCACGGGGGTGAGTGAATGAGTGTACTTGAAACAGCTCGTGCTTACCGAAAGATAATTGAAACGGCAGTCGGGAGCTTATCTGACAGCGATGCTCTCAAAGCGGTAACGCTGTTCCCAAAATGGAAACCGGGCATGGAGCTCGAATCAGGAGCAAGAGTTTACTACGGAGAGAAGCTCTACCGGGTAAAGGACGGCATGGGACACACGACTCAGGCAGATTGGACTCCGGATGTGACAGTCAGTCTGTTTGATGAGGTGTGCGAAACCGCCACCGGTACAGTTGACGATCCGATTCCGTATGACGGAAACATGGTGCTCGAAGCAGGTAAATATTACACGCAAGGCGATGTCAAGTACCTCTGCACAAGGGATACGGTCAATGCGGTGTATCACGCTTTGGCTGATCTTGTTGGTCTTTATGTGGAGGTGGCGGAAAATGTCTAATTTAGCAACGCTTATTACCGAGATAGGTATTATTATCGGTGTACTCATCCCCGTTGCGGTGGTGATTATCTGCCTCATAAACGGCATGAAGTGTTTACTTCGCAGCGAAATGCTTCGCACGTACTACCACAACAAGGACAAGGAAACGATACGACAATTTGAGCTTGAAAATTTTGTGTTTTTATACAAGGCGTATAAAGCACTCCGAGGCAACAGCTTCATTGACAAGATTTACAATGAGGTGATGTCTTGGGAAGTTGTTACATGATAGGAGGGATGGGAAATGTTACCATACAAATCACAGAAATGTCGGTTGACATCGAAGTACGGATACCGTACGCATCCTATACGGGGATGGAGACACTTCCACGGTGGTGTTGACCTTGTTGGTGTCGGTTCTGATGAAGTGATCGCGGTTACAAGTGGTATTGTGGTTCAGAGCCGCATCGTTACCGACAAGACAAACTCAACGTGGGAATGGGGAGAATACATAGCTGTTTCAGGTTCGGACGGTAAGATTATATATTACTGTCACCTCAAGAAGCGTCTTGTCAATGTTGGTACGGCTGTTAAGGCAGGTGACGTGATCGGCATACAGGGAAGTACAGGTCAGTCAACAGGACCGCATTTGCATTTTGAAGTGCGCAAGGGCACGAAGCAGATAAGTGCGGCCGAATATCTCGGGATCCCAAATGAGGCAGGTACTTACGACGGTGTGCTTGTTGCTATAGACAAGCTTTCGAAAGCAGGAGTTGTCAATACGCCTGAGTATTGGTACAAGCACTATACTGATGTGCAGTATCTTGATCTGCTTCTTGCTCGTTCAGCTAACTGTATAAAGAAGGTTGGTGCTCCGTGTGCAACACTTGATGAGGCACTTGCGAAGCTTGTTAAGCGTGGTATCATAAACACGCCCGAATATTGGCAGAAAAATGCCGGTCGGGTGCAGTATTTGCCGGAGTTGATATGTAAGCTCGGTGGATGTGTATGAAGATAGAGTTCTCGAAATTCATCTTTTGGGCGGTGTTTCTTCTTGTGCTCGGCGTGACGATATTCGCTTGTGCGCTTATGTGGCACACAGGAGACACGTCAGGACTTGCTTATCTTATTCCTGCACTGTTCGCCGAGTTTGCGACGGCTACGGGGTTCTACTATTGGAAAGCCAAAAACGAAAACCGCATAAAGCTCTTGAAGAAACATAAACTTGATATCGATAAGGACGATATAGAAAGGTAGGTACATACATATGAAAATTGATTGGAAACGCAAGTTAACGAGTCGTAAGTTTTGGGCGGCTGTGGTTGGATTTGTTACCGCGCTGATGATCGGCTTCGGTTATGCCGAGTCCACTGCGGCAGAGGTAACGTCCATCATCATGGCAGGCGCTACTCTGATCGCGTACATCATCGGCGAGGGCGTTGTTGATGCAAGCTCGGCGAGCGAGAAGGATGAGGAAGAGTGACACAAAGTATATCATACAAAAAGGGCGGCAGAAATGTCGCCCTAAATTTTTTTGAATTTTCTTAAAAAACTTTTGTAAAAGGTATTGACATACTGCAATAAGTATGATATAATATATACAGAAAGGAGGTAAGAGGCTATGGATAACATAGAAAAAGCCTTGAAAGACTTGACAAAAGCAGTAGAAAGTAATCCAACAGTTAAGAGCGTTAAGGTTACAATCACTCTGCAAAAGCCAAAGCCCAACAAGGCAAAACCTGAAAGCAAGTAGCTTTCATAGGCAGGGATGGGGCGAAAGCCCCTCCCGTAAGTCCTATTATATCATAATACCATCAAAAAGTCAAGTAGAGCTAAAGGAGATTACAATAAAATGGATATTACAAAAAATGAAAAAAAGTACACAATAGTTGAGTATGAGAACTATTGGCGAGTAACGCGCTCCGCGAATGGGCTTACAGTTGAATACAAAATAAATAAAGATATTTGCAAAATCGAAAAAGACCTGTGCGAGTATATAGAGTCTGAGAATATGTTTTGATAGGAGGTACAATATGGAAAACAAAAGAAAAACCAAAACCTCTTAGGCGGTAAAAAATCGATATAATAACAAGGTTTATGACTCTATTATAGTTAGAGTACCAAAAGAAACTGCAGCTGCATTTAAGGCTAAATGCGCCTCTGAAAATATTCCACAAGCTCAGGTCATAAAAAAGGCAATTACGGCATTTTTGCAACAGTAAGCAGCGTTTAAAATAGAATCAAAGTTCCCCGACGTAACTGAACTACGCCGGGGATTTTTTGCAGCCATAGGTTAGAGTGTAAACAAACCCAATATATCATTGATCTCTAATTCAGGTGTTTCATTTGCTTCTGACTCAAGAGAATCCACCCAGGTTTGAATAATCCCTCGTTTAAATGCATCAGAGTACAAGCATAAAAATTCTGATACAGATGGACAGCGGTGTATTTCTGATGAATGATACAGCAGCTTTGAGCATTCTGTATGACTGCATTCCCACATTCGTCCGATTGCATAACGTAATGAATGCTCAATAACACCGTATGTACATTTCTGTGCGGTTGCGAGCTCGGCATAAAGACATTTTACCGGACCTTCGATTACGAGATCGTTTGATATGACATATTGGAGCGCACGCAGCAGGCGTTTGGATGATCTGTTCCATCTGACAACTCCTAAATGCAGGAGGGATAAATATACGTATTCGTTATCATCATAGTGGTTCATAGCTGTCAAATTTTAATACCTTTCATTGTATTGATTAAGGAAATCAAGCAATGATAAACTCGGCATCCTTTTTGCGCTCCTCAATTCCGTGTTTCTTCATTTCTTCGTCTACATAATTACTTCTGCTGAAGTGATTCCAGATATCATCTCTCGGAAGTCCGTAAATATCCCACAAGGCAAACACGGTTTCCATTCTCGGGAAGGTGCTGCCGTGTTCGATGTTGCGGATAGTTTCAACGGATACATCTGCCCACTCGGCGGCGAGCTCCTGCGAGATATGTTTTTCTTTTCTTGCGGCGGCAAGGATTATCCCCATACTGACAAAATTTATCATCTTTCGACATCCTTTCACGCCATTATACCTGTAAAACGTAGAAAGGAACAGGGAATATATTACCGATTATGAAAAGATGCTGATAGATGCTTGCTCTATGTTTTTTTATAAATAGAAACAGAAAAGGCGAACACTCGACCTATCATCACGATATCGGAAGTGTTCGCCTTGTTCTGTTTTGGTGACCCGTACGGGAATCGAACCCATGTTACAGCCG
>JAFTTS010000021.1 GCA_017466685.1 Clostridia bacterium | reverse complement strand
GGTGATCTTCTGGATAACCTTACCGCCCGAACCGATAACTTCACGGATCTTATCGGGGTTGATCTTCATGCTGATCATCTTGGGAGCATACTTGGAAACTTCTGCGCGAGGCTTGTCGATCGCCTTGAGAATAACCTCATCGATGATGTAATCGCGTCCCTTGTGGGTAACAGCGAATGCCTCGGCGATGATCTCGGGAGTAAGACCGTCGATCTTGAGGTCCATCTGAATGGATGTGATACCCTTCTTTGTACCTGCAACCTTGAAGTCCATGTCGCCGTAGAAGTCTTCAAGTCCCTGAATATCGATCATGGTTGTCCATGTACCGTCATCAGCGGTGATAAGACCGCAGGAGATACCTGCAACGGGAGCCTTGATCGGAACACCTGCATCCATGAGTGCGAGAGTTGAACCGCAGACAGAGCCTTGCGAGGTGGAACCGTTAGAGGAAACGACCTCGGAAACAAGGCGAATTGCGTACGGGAACTCCTCAACGGACGGAAGCACGGGAACGAGCGAACGCTCAGCAAGTGCACCGTGACCGATCTCACGTCTGCCGGCACCGCGGGAAGCCTTTGCCTCACCTGTGGAGTAACCGGGCATATTGTAATGGTGCATATATCTCTTTTCGGTTTCTTCGTCGATACCGTCAAGAAGCTGTACCTCGGAAATCGGGCCGAGAGTTGCGATAGTGAGGACCTGAGTCTGACCTCTTGTGAAAAGTCCCGAGCCGTGTGTTCTCGGAAGAATACCAACCTCGGAAGCAAGAGGACGAATCTGATCCATACGGCGTCCGTCAACACGCTTGTGATCTTCAAGCAGCCAACGACGAACGATCTTCTTCTGAATCTTATAAATGAGCTCGGGATACTGAACCTCAAGCTCGGGATATTCTTCGCCGAACTTCTCCATAACAGCGTCCTGGATGGGGTTCATACGCTCATCGCGGACATTCTTGTCATCGGTGTCGAGAGCGAACATAACGTCCTTCTCAACGAAAGCAAAGATCTTATCGAACATATCGTGATCAAGCTCACCGGATTCATATGTGAACTTGGGCTTACCGATCTCTGCAACGATGGAATCGATAAACTTGATAAGCTTCTTGATCTCCTCATGAGCGATCATGATAGCATCGTACATATCGGAATCGGAAACCTCGTTTGCGCCTGCCTCGATCATAACGACCTTGTTAGCAGAAGCCGCAACAGTAAGCTGGAGGTCTGAAACCTTTCTCTGCTCGAGAGTGGGGTTAATAACAAACTTGCCGTCTACCATACCCATGAAAACGCCGCCGATAGGGCCGTTCCACGGAATATCCGAGATGGAAAGAGCGATGGAAGCACCGATCATAGCAGTGATTTCGGGAGAGCAATCGGGGTCAACGCTCATAACAGTGAGCGAAAGGTTTACGTCATTACGAAGATCCTTCGGGAAAAGCGGACGTACGGGACGGTCGATAACACGCGAGGTAAGAACAGCCTTTTCGGAGGGCTTACCCTCACGCTTTAAGTAACCGCCTGGAATCTTACCGACAGCATACATCTTTTCCTCAAAGTCAACTGAAAGAGGGAGGAAGTCGATACCGTCACGAGGCTTTGCGGATGCGGTTGCACAGCAAAGAAGAACAGTTTCGCCGTAACGGATAAGGCAAGAACCGTTTGCGAGACCTGCAAGCTTACCTGTTTCAACAACTAAAGGTCTGCCTGCGAGCTCATAGTTAAACACTTTGTAATTCTCAAACATTTTAAATTCTCCTTGTTAAGATATTTTCGGGGAGAATATATCGGTTCAGCACTTAAAGACACGTCCGAAGCCCTCGGGCGCATTTTAAAATGCTCAGCCTCAAATTATCCCCCCATAAAAGTTTACCCATCCCATAACGCCACGCATTACCGGGAAGGGTTGTTACCGCTCCCGACCACATTTCTGCAGCCGGGAAAACGGCATTTGAAGTCTTATTTACGCAGACCGAGCTTTTCGATGATAGCTCTGTAACGCTCGATATCCTTCTTCTGGAGGTAGCCGAGAAGGTTTCTTCTCTGACCAACCATCTTAAGAAGACCTCTGTGGGAATGATGATCCTTGGGGTTGTTCTTAAGATGAGCGTTGAGGGAATTGATACGGTTTGTGAGGATAGCGATCTGAACCTCAGGAGAACCTGTATCAGCCTCGGAGAGCTTGTACTCTGCAATAATCTGCTGCTTAACTTCTTTTGCGATCATGGTTTTTTCACCTTTCAATAAATAAAATTTTTGCATATCCCGCAAGACAATGCGATCGGTCGGTGAGATCCGAAAACTTTGCCTCCGGTAATCATACGGTATTATTATATCACAAGATTTTGGATTTGTAAATAGGTTTTTCAATATTTTTTAAATGATTTTTAAAATCTCTTGATTTTTCGACAGATATGTGATATAATATATTCATGCGTGTTTTTGAATCCAAAATACGCTTTTATAATTACATAAGATCGAACGGTTAAATTATGAAGCCTAAATCAAATTCGTTTAAGTCGGGATTCATAGACGGAATACCGATCGGACTCGGTTATCTTTCGGTGTCATTTTCATTCGGCATCCAGGCCCACGCAATGGGTATTCCTATTCTTTGGACACTCCTCATTTCAATGACCAACCTGACCAGCGCAGGACAAGCATCGGGAATCGGTATAATCGCCGCCGGTGGTTCCTTTATTGAAATGGCACTTACACAGCTCATTATAAATTCTCGTTATTTTCTGATGAGCCTTTCCCTCTCTCAAAAGCTGGAGGGCGGTTTCACACTGCCTCACCGTCTTGCTGCATCCTTCGGTATCACAGACGAGGTATTCGCTCTCGCATCCTCAAAAAATCATAAGCTTGCACCAAAATATATGTACGGTCTGCTCTGCGCTCCGTATATCGGATGGTCACTCGGCACATTTCTCGGTGCTGCAGCAGGCAATCTCCTACCCGATATGATCTCGGATGC
Organism: Clostridia bacterium; assembly: GCA_017466685.1. Classification (GTDB taxonomy): domain Bacteria; phylum Bacillota; class Clostridia; order Oscillospirales; family CAG-272; genus Flemingiibacterium. Next base: position 15,071 of record JAFTTS010000021.1, on the reverse strand, counting down.
GCTCGGTATCGCACTTTACGGAATGTTCATTGAGATCGTTGTTCCGCCGATGAAGAAAAATCTACGCCTGCTTGCGGTTGTGTCTCTCGCAATCGCGGTTTCGTGTGCCCTTTATTACATTCCGATATTTGATTTTATTTCATCGGGATTTTCCATTATTATAAGTACGGTAATCGCATCCCTTTTCGGTGCGCTCCTCTTCCCTGTACAAACGGAGGATCCGGACGATGAATAATTACCTTATATATATACTTGTCATGGCAGGCGTTACATATCTTATCCGAATGTTACCCCTGACACTTGTAAAGGGCAAAATCAAATCACAGTTCATTCAAAGCTTCATATATTATATTCCATACGCCGTACTGTCGGCTATGACGATTCCGGCAATATTTTATTCAACGCCGGAGCTTTTACCGTCAGTTCTCGGTCTTACCGCCGCTGTTGTTACGGCATTTTTCACTCGGTCACTTCTCGGCGTTGCCATGTGTGCCTGCGCCGCAACACTCATCGGAGAGCTTATAATGCTGCTATTTTGAGTGTCATCAAAATATTGCGATTCCATTATTTTATAATATAATTATATTATCGAAAGGAAGCAAAACCATGTACGAGAAAGAACTCGAAGCAGTTTCACATTTTAGTCTTGACGGCGCTCCCGTTAAAATCGAACCCATTATCTGCGGTAATATCAATTCCACTTTCAAGGTCACTCTTGATAACGGTCATAATTATGTACTGCAGAACGTAAACGCAAATGTTTTCAAAAAGCCCGAAGAGCTTATGGCAAATGTTGCCGGTGTATGCTCCCATCTCAAGAAAAAGCTTGCAGCTACCGGCGGCGATGCAGAGCATGGAGTTATGAACTTCGCAACCTCGGATAACGGTTCCCTGCTTTATATTAATGATGAGGGAAAATATTACCGTCTGTATCTTTTCATCGAAGGTGTTTCCTATCAGTCCATTTCGCGTCCTGAGCTGTTTTACAGTGCCGGTGAAGCATTCGGAAACTTCCAGTCGCTCTTAGCTGATTACCCTGCACAGACACTTAATGAAACTATCGTAAACTTCCATAACACAGTTTCGCGTTATAAGGATTTCCAAGCCGCTGTTATGGGATGTAAGCTTCCCGAGCGCCTTGAGGAATCAAAAGAGGAATGTCTTTTCTTTGAATCCCGCGAACCACTTACTCACATCGCAGTTGATGCACTGAAGGCAGGTAAAATGCCACTTCGCGTCACTCATAACGACACCAAGCTTAATAACGTCCTCATCGATCCCGTAACCGATAAGGGAGTTTGCGTTATTGACCTTGACACTGTAATGCCCGGCTCCGTTCTCTACGATTTCGGTGATGCTATACGCTTCGGTGCCTGCACAACTGCAGAGGATGAGCCCGACACATCAAAAATAGCAGTCGATCTTGATCTCTTCGAAACCTTCACCCGCGGATTTATCGCAGGACTCGGCGGTGCTCTCACCGATGAAGAATATGATCACCTTGCAGACGGTGCTCTGCTTATGACATATGAGTGCGGTTTGCGTTTTCTCAGCGACTATCTGAATGGCGATACATATTTCAGAATAACCTCCGAAAAGCACAACCTTATTCGTGCACGTGCACAGATCGCGCTTCTTCGTGATATGGAGAAAAAGCTTCCCGAAATGAAGCGTATCATCCGCGAATGCCGCGCATAATTCGATTTCATCACTGCATTAATGCGTTATAACCACTATTGCATATACGGAATCACAACATTCTTTTTTTGATATAGTCTCGCACGGAACTTTTAAAATATACCTGCGTCTATATATGCATATTGGGAATAAAACAAGCCCAATTGCAAAAAATAATACCGAAAGTTTGAAAGGTTAGGTAACAAAAAATGTCTAAGAAAATTATCACACTTCTTCTCGCAGCATCCATGATGACTGCAGCACTCGCATCCTGCGGCGGCAACAACGACGGTGAAGATACCACCGCTGACACAACTGTAGCAGAGGATACCACCGACGAGGCTGCTCCCGAAACAAGCGTTAGCATTGAAGATCTTGCTGCTGCTATCAAGGGCGAGTTTGGCGATCTTTACGATCCTGCAAACGAAATGGGACTTCCCCTTTCCGAATACCGTGCAAACTTTGCTGCGGATACCTTCGAGCTCAAGATGCCCGGTTTCGAAAGCATCTCCGAAGAAGATCTCGGTATGCCCATCTCCGAATACATCACCTCAGAGCTTGTAAATATTTACGGTATTCAGACCGAGTGGGCTGAGGATGTTCTCCTTCAGAAGGCTGCTTCGATCACAAGCGTTGACGCATTCATGATCGTTAAGCCCACCGATGGCAACAAGGAAAATGTTGTTTCCGCTCTCGAAGCTTACAAGGAATATTCTCTTAACGATGCTTTCCAGTACCCCACCAATCTTCCCAAGATCCGTGCTGCAAAGATCGTTGAACAGGGCGACTATGTATTCTTCCTGATGGTTGGTTCTATTCCGGACGAGCTTCTCTATGCAGAGATCGATTACGAAAACCTCTCCGAGGACGAAATTGCCGCTGAACAGGCAAGAATTGACTCCGAGCAGGAAAACGCTGCAGCTGATAACAATCAGAAGGCTATTGACGCCATTGCAGCTCTCCTCGGCTGATAATCAGTTATTTTAAGTACATGGCGGCTCTCCTATGTGGTGGGTCGCCATATCTGTGTAACCCGGAAAGGAGACAAAAATGGTATTCAGCAGTCTACTGTTTTTATTTCGCTATCTGCCGATAGTCCTTGCGCTTTATTTTATACTGCCGAAAAAGTTCCGTAACGCGCTTTTGTTTGTGGCAAGCCTTATCTTCTATGCATGGGGTGAGCCCGTGTATGTCACCTTGATGATCTTCTCAACACTTGTTGACTATACACACGGTATAATGGTTGCTTATTTCAAATCGCAAGGCAATATGCGTGCGGCAAAAATAGTCGTTGCATCTTCAATGATAATTAATTTATCACTGCTCGGCTTCTTTAAGTATTCCGACTTCTTAATAACCAACGTCAACGCAATTTTCGGTACGGATATCGCTCTCTTGAATCTTGCATTGCCAATCGGTATTTCGTTCTATACATTCCAGACAATGTCTTATACCATCGACGTTTACCGCGGTGACGCAGAGGTACAGGGCAATATCATCAGCTTCGGCGCATATGTCGCACTCTTCCCTCAACTTATCGCCGGACCGATCGTTCAGTTCAAGACCATTGCAGAACAGCTTGACCACAGAAAAGAAAACTATGACGATTTTGCTTCCGGTGTCAGCCGTTTTATGACAGGTCTCGGTAAAAAGGTGCTTCTTGCGAACAATGCAGGTATCATCTGGGACACCGTCCTTACCTATGATCTTGACAATCTCCCTGTTTTAACCGCATGGATCGGTATTTTAGCGTACTCGTTCCAGATTTATTTCGACTTCTCGGGTTACTCGGATATGGCTATAGGTCTCGGACGTATGCTCGGCTTCAAATTCCTTGAAAACTTCAACTACCCATATATTTCAAAGAGCATCACCGAATTCTGGAGACGCTGGCATATCTCCCTCGGCACGTGGTTCCGCGACTATGTTTATATTCCCCTCGGCGGAAACCGCAAAGGTCCCGTAAAGCATATACGCAATATCTGTATAGTATGGCTGGCAACCGGTATCTGGCACGGTGCAAACTGGAACTTCATCATATGGGGTGTTTATTTCGGCATATTGCTGCTGATTGAAAAATTCTTCTTGCTTAAATTGCTTGAGAAACTTCCGAAAATCGTGTCCCACATATACACGCTCTTTTTCGTTGTTATCAGCTGGGCAATATTTGCTATTGTCGATATGCCGACGCTTGGAAAATATCTCGGCGCAATGTTTGGCTCGGGAGGTTCATTCGCAGATACAAATTCATTCTATCTGCTGATCTCAAATGCAATACTCTTTATAATTCTCATCGCAGCATCCACACCGGCTCCAAAAATGCTTGCCGATAAACTCCTCACGAAGCTTGGTGAGCGTCCGATCAACGCCGTTGTCAAAAATGCAGCATTCGCTGTGATACTGCTTCTCTGCACGGCATATATCGTTGATGCGTCGTATAACCCGTTCCTTTACTTCAGATTCTGATAGGAGGTTATGAAAATGAACGAAAAAATCAAAAAGCTTTTCACCACTCTCAAAGAGTCGAATAAAAACAACGTCGTTACAACTCTGACCTTCTGTATTCTCATACTTGCGCTGACAGTTGCAAGCATGGTAACTCCTGTAAAGACATATTCACAGCTTGAAAAACGCAATCTTACGCAAAGACCGGAATTCACATTAAAAGCACTCTTTGACGGAACATACACCCAGGATTACGAAAAATTTATAACCGATCAGTTCGTCGCACGTGACAGCTGGATAACGCTGAAAACATATACTGAACGTTTACTCGGAAAAAGCGATTCTCCCGACAAAGTGGACGAAGAAGGAAATGTTATCCCCGGTGTTTATTTCGGAAAAGATGGGTATCTTATCGAAAAGCATACGTTAAATAACGACCAGCTTGAAACAAACCTCGGGCATATAGAGACGTTTCTCAAAAAATACTCCGACAAATTCAGTGTCAGAGTTCTGATCGCACCAACCGCATCGCTTACACTTTCCGACAAGCTTCCCCTGTTTGCTCCTGTATGGGATCAGGACGCGATGCTTGATCGAGTTGCCGAGCTTGGAAGCTTTGTTGACTGCCGTGACGTGTTAGCCGAGCACAAGGATGAATATATCTACTACCGTGCCGACCATCACTGGACAACCCTCGGCGCATATTATGCTTACACCGAGCTTTGCACATCCCTCGGAATCGAGCCTTATGCCTATGAGGAATTTAATAAGTGTGTCCTTTCGGATAAATTTGTCGGAACATTGGCGGCAAAGGTTAACATGAAAACAGAGAATGACGAGCTGTTCACGCTCGAGCGCGATGTAAGCGTCACCGTAAGTTATCCTTTGAGCCCCGGCAAGGAAACAACAAACACACTCTATGAGGAAAAGCATCTCTCCACTTCAGACAAATATTCAACCTTCCTCGACGGTAATCAGCCGATGGTCGATATAACAACAAGCACCAAAAACGGCAAGACACTGCTTCTCATCAAGGATTCCTATTCACACTGTATGGTTCCGATGCTGACTTCTCATTATGAACGAATCATTCTTATCGACCTGCGTTCATACGGTCAATCATTCCCGGACAGCGTCAGTATGCTTCTTAAAACAAATGAGTCCATCGATGATATCGTGATTCTTTATAACGCAGAAAACTTCAGCGAAGACCGTAACATTTACCGTATAACAAGATAACCACAAATACAAAAAATGCGGCACTTATCTGTCGCATTTATTTTTTTGAAAATATTTAGAAAAAACTCTTTACAAATGGTCGAAAATATGATATTATAGTGATATAGTATAGAAAATCAACCTTTTTATAAAAAAATCGACCTTTTTTGTGAGGATAAAATGAAAAACAAACCCTTTGAACCGTTCGATTTTGATATACAGTACGATCAAAACGATCCGAGCATTTCCTCTGAGCGTGTTGACGATACAACCTGCGGCAGTGAATTAACCGAGCGTGAGCGTATGAACAATGCACGCGGCGGCTGTGAAATAACCGCATACCGTCTGACTCAGCGCGGTCACTATATGCCGCTTTACCATTCGCATACATATTACGAATTTATCTTCGTTTTAAGCGAGGGCAGGATCGTCTTTTCAAACACAGGCGGAAGTATCGACAGCGACGGTAAATGCGTCTGCTTCCATAATTCACACGTGCTGCACAGAAATAACGTCCCTGGTGACGTGCTTTATGACCGTGTTGTTCTCTACTGCGGAGAAGCTGCACTCTCAATGATAGGCGGCGGCATGGGCGGACTTGGCAAGCTTGCAGGCGAAGGCTCGTTTGTGATACAGCTCGACAATCAGATTCTTTCCCGAATGGAGCGTTACCTTGACGATCTCATGCACGAGGGTATCTCTGACGATAAGAAACGTCTTTTAACGGCACTCATTCTCTGCGAGTTGAAGGAATATTCCACCGTTCACAACACCAAAACATTAAGCCCGATCAGAACATATATAAAGGATGTCGTCGAATACATCGGTATGCACTATAAGGAGGAAATAACCACTCCCGACCTTGCACAGATGGTTTTCGTCAGCGTAAATAAATTAAACCGAGACTTCAAGCGTTACACGGGTTCAACGATAAAACAATATCTCATCGCGCTTCGCATGAAATACGCACAGGCAATGCTTGCAGGTGGCGAGGGCGTTAAACGTACCGCAGAGGAATGCGGCTTTGAGAGTCTTTCGTATTTCATCCAGGCTTTCCGCCAATATACGGGACAAACACCAAGTGCGTTTTCCAAGAAGGCTCTCGGCAAATTCGATTATTATACCTAACAGAAAAGCTCCACTGTTTATTTGCAGCGGAGCCGATTTTTTATTTATCTGTAATACCACGCATCAAAATCGATCGCGGTATCGATGTCCGATTTTGAAACCTCGATAACAGCAAACCAATCTGCCATATCTGCAGTACCGAAATCAGGTGTGATACGTTTTATGGACATATAAACATTAGGTGACTTTCTTCCTCTGACAAAGTCAACCTCATGTGAAATTGAACCGCTTGACTCATGAAGAGAGAGAATCAGAAGCGATTTTTCTTCAAAGAATGCCTCGTCATATTCAGCTGCCTTATCGATGAATGACACTTCCCCACCGTATGCGATGTCAATTTGATAATAACCTGAGATATCAGTGGTAAATTCAGCAAAATCCTTCTCATTATCAATATGCGCCACCAGAATATGTTGTGTTGAGCTTATCGCAATACTCGATCGATTTTCGCTGTACTTTGCAAAGGCACTGTACGCATCATCATACTTGATGTCAGCACGGATAAACGTCGCTTTGTATTCGATGTCCGTCACCTTCGGCTCGGCATAATAACCGATATCGAATTTATCAAGGTCAGCGATCGTAACACGTCCTGTCGCAAACGCATCCTTGATATTTTCCGATGTGCCGTCGCTGTAACGTACGGTTATGTAGTGACTTTTTATGCTCGGGAAAGAGTAATCATATTCATCATCAGACCAAAATCCCTCAAGTGCATCAGCTGTAGCAAGCATTTCCGTCTTGGTTCGGTCAACGATATCGACAACGGTAACATCATCTGTGACAGGAATATCATCAGCAACAGTGACCTCATCCGTAACACTGTCAGGCACAGTCGTTTCCTCGGGCACTGTTGTATCTGTTTCTTCGGGAGCTTCAAACTCCACGATTTTCTTAAAAAGTTCGACATTTGCCGCGTGTGCCTTTTCGGCCTTTTTCTTGCCTGTGAATATCGACGTGGTTGCAAGTCGGCGTACGCAAAGCAGCGTATCCTCGGGCAGATCGTTCATACCCTCAAAATACTGTCCGAATTCGGTTTTCGAAAGGTATATTGCGTACTCGTCATGTGTCCCCTCGGGAACCTCATCAAGCACCTCTGCAAGCGGCAAAAATCCGCCTTCGGGGACACGGGCGTACATATACGGCGACAAAAGACATATCACCGTTTCCCCGTTCATTATATGCTGATCAAACTCGTTCATCGAGCTCATGATAAATTCATTATCGAACACTGCACCGTTTTCCTCAGCCGCCTCACGCTCCTCCGGTGAAAGCATGACGATATCACTGAATGTGGCAACCACCTCACCATCACTGTTATAATCGTCGGCAATGGCTTCAACGGCATCCTGCATATACGCTTTGTCACGGTATGCAATATTCTGCGGCCCTGCGTAAAGAAGATGGAAATCGGATTCCTCACGCGTTGCAATCTGCGTGACACAGATAATGAGCGTCACAAGCGCAACTGCACCTATTATAGTATGTGTTTTATAATGATACCAGAAATTTTCAAACCACTTTTTAAGATCTGAAAACTTCGGTTCGCCTTCTCCTGATAATTTTTTATCTGCCATATTTCGCACCTCATTTCAGATTCATTTTACCATAAAAGCTCCGAGTATTCAATAGCGAACAAATTATATTTACAGAAAAGTTTCCATTAATGCGAAAAGAGATATTCCCCGTCAAAATCTGCAAGCGACGCAAACTCATATCCCTCATCGCGGATATATTCAATGATCCACGGCAGCATCTCAACAGTTCCCTCAACACTCTCATGCAAGAGTAGTATTTTCGGCTGACCACCTCGCTTCAGAGAGCTCATCAACGACTGTTTCATGTATTCTTCCATTGACTGTTCTTCGCTCTTGCCGCCAAGCCACAGATCGTTATTTGCACACGTCCAGTCGAACGAACGGTAACCAAGCTCAGTAACAGCCTCGTGAAGCTCGAAGAATGCGTCTTCCTCAATCGCCGAACAGGTGCTTCCGCCGGGAAAACGGTAGAGACGCGCTGTAACTTCCTCTCCGATAATTTCGAAGAAGATGCTCTCCCATTCTTGAATATCCGCAGTTATACTCTCGGCATCCTTGTAAATCGCACGGTAATCGTGCGTCACGCTGTGGCATCCGATAAGCTGCTTTGAATCGTAAACCGCTTTAACCTTATCGGGATTGTTTCGCATATAGCGTCCAACCATGAAAAACGTCGCCGGAACATCATATTCGCTGAGGATTTCAAGCACTCTCTCGGTATATTTCCCGGGACCGTCATCAAATGTGAGATATATCGGCTTTGAACCTTGCAGAGGTGTTTTATCGCTCACCACTGTGGTGGTATCAGGCAAATCGGTCATAGGAGGAATGCTCTGTTCTTGTTTGCAAGCATCAACAAAATCCTCTAAAGTCGCACATCCGTGATCATCGCGCAAACCGGGGAATGGGAACTCATCGGAATGATACCAATCCTCAGCAGTCCAAACAAACTCTGTGACAAACGATATTTTTCCATCATTATTCAAAACTCTGCCCCGCTCTTTAAAAAATTCCGTACCGCCCCCAAATGCATCTATCAGTGATCCTATATCCTGAACTTTGTGGATTGAATAATCATAATTCTGTTTTATGTAAGACACCTTTCCGTTTTCTGCATAGAAGCGCAGTTCATATCCGTCTGCTGAAATATTATTACTAATGTAGCTATATTCATCCGCGCCTTCTGAAAATATGTAATAATGGAGCGGAACTGATTCATCAATAGTGTCATTCCAAACTACCGTAATACCGTCTGCGCGTTCAATACCAAACAATCTATCCGTAAGCCACATTTCATGAGAGCACTCAATATCATGTGCACCATACTTGATTCTTTCAATCAAATAACCACCTGCATCGTCTTCGTATACAGATTTACCCCACAAAGTAAGTCCATTCGCGTCGGCAAAGCAAACCTCTATCTTAGGCACAACTGTTTTTTCATCTGCCACACACATATCGTTTATGTCATTTTGGTAATCAGACAATGTGGTATTTAACCTATAATCCGAATACTTTTGCAATGTTTCGCCGTGAATGCTGTCATCGGGGGGAATATTTTCCTCAGCTTCGTTACACGAAAAGCAAAGGAGCGATAGCAGTGAAACAGTCAAACAAAAAACAACTTTCGATTTTCTCATTAAAAAATCCTCTCAATCCAATATCCCCGTTCAAGCACATACAGCGGAGCATAAATTTTCATCTGTTTTTAAGACGAAATAATTTAATATTTTGTTCCGAAAAAGCAGAAAAAGCACGCCACTTCGCTCTGAAATGACGTGCAATTTTTTAATTACTTTAACTTAATAGCCTCTTTAGCCTTAGCCGCGATGTTTGCCGCGGTGAGACCGTACATTTCGAGCAGCGGAGGAACCTTACCGGAACGTCCGAACTGATCCTCAACACCGACGCGGAGTACCGGTACAGGCTTTGCACCTGCAACGCACTCACATACAGCCGAACCGAGACCGCCGATGATGTTGTGCTCCTCAGCAGTAACGATTGCGCCTGTATCAGCTGCAGCCTTGAGAATAAGGTCAGCGTCAAGGGGCTTGATCGTGTGAATATTGATAACGCGAGCCTTGATACCATCAGCAGCAAGAAGCTCACGAGCGGCGAGTGCCTGCTCAACCATAAGACCGGTTGCAACGAGAGTTACATCGGAACCGTCAGCCATTACAATACCCTTACCAAGCTCAAACTTATAGTCATCGCCGAAGAGAGTCGGAACAGCGTAACGGCCGAATCTCATATAGCAGGGACCGTCATGCTTGATAGCTGCTTCAACCATTGCACGTGCTTCAACAGCATCTGCAGGCTGCATAACTACCATGCCGGGGATGGTACGCATTGTACCGAAGTCCTCAAGGCACTGATGAGTTGCACCATCCTCACCAACGGAGATACCGCCATGAGTTGCGCCGATCTTTACGTTAAGATGAGGATAACCGATAGCGTTACGAACCTGCTCGAAGGCTCTGCCTGCCGCAAACATTGCAAATGTGCTTGCGAACGGGATAAAGCCTGCAGTGGAAAGACCAGCCGCAACAACCATCATGTTTCCTTCTGCGATACCGCAATCGAAGAAACGATCGGGGAATGCTTTCTTGAATACGCCTGTTTTGGTAGCCGCCGCAAGGTCAGCGTCGAGAACCACAAGCTTATCGTATTTTGCGCCGAACTCTGCAAGAGCCGCGCCGTATGCTTCACGAGTAGCTATTTTATCTGCCATTTTCATCTACCTCCATTAGTTCAAGGATGCAATAACAGCATCAAGCTCGGCAACTGCCTGCTCATACTGTTCCTGCTTCGGAGCCGCACCGTGCCAAGACACGTTGTTTTCCATATAGGAAACGCCCTTACCCTTGGTGGACTTTGCGATGATAGCGGTGGGCTTACCCTTGCAAGCCTTCGCTGCGTTGACAGCCGCCTCGATTTCGTCGAGATTGTGTGCATCGATGGAGATAACGTTCCAGCCGAATGCTTCGAATTTAGCTTCAAAAGGAGCAGGATTCATAACCTCTGCAACGGGGCCGTCGATCTGCAGACCGTTCCAGTCGATGAATGCGCAGAGATTGTCAAGCTTATAGTGAGCCGCGAACATAGCAGCCTCCCAAACCTGACCTTCCTCAGATTCACCGTCACCGAGAATAGTCCAAACACGGTTGTTATAGCCGTTCAGCTTTGCGCCGAGAGCCATACCGCAAGCCGCAGAGATACCGAGACCAAGCGAGCCGGATGTCATATCAACACCGGGAATATGCTTCATATCGGGATGTCCCTGAAGGATGCTGTCGTGCTGACGGAATGTTTTAAGATCCTCAACCGGGAAAAATCCGCGGTGTGCGAGGGTTGAATAAATACCGGGAGATGCGTGTCCCTTCGAGAGAACGAAGCGGTCACGGTCAGCCTTCTTCGGATCCTTGGGATCGATATTCATTTCCTCGAAATAGAGATAAGTAAGAATTTCCGCGATAGAAAGCGATCCACCCGGATGTCCGCTTGCTGCCGAATATACAGCATCAAGTGCACCGCGGCGAATCTGATAAGCTATACGCGAAAGCTCACGCTTGCGGGATTCAACCATTGTTAATTTCCTCCTTGGAATTGTATTATTTACGCGATATGCGTGTGTTTACATACCTAAATTATATTATACACCTATATTGCACGTTTGTCAAGGGTTATTTTTCGTTTATTGCACTTTTGGGAACAAACCGCACCACCGGTATCTCCGGTCTATTGAAAATACGTATCATACGCTTCTTCGTAAGTCCGCGCGAAACTATGTGCACAAAGCCGTCGTAACGGTAACATCCGCCTGCGTGACGCGGGAACAAGCCCTGATTCGGCGCGTATACACCGTTTATAAAGGGAGGCAAACGCCACTGTCCGCCGTGAGTGTGTCCCGAAAATGCGGCGTCAAATCCGAGTTTCCGATAAAGTTCATATTCCTCGGGACGGTGTGAAAGTAATACCGTCAGGCAGTCACGCTCACCGACATCGGAGTATTCCCTCGTAAGCCGTTCACGCCACGCGGTGATGATCTGACCGTTTCTGTTTTTATCATCCTTAATACGCTCGATAAGTGTTTTTTTGTGACACGGCTCCTGCCTGTCGTAATGCGGATCGTCCGCGCCGCAAAGGAGTATCTTCTGCGATTTAACGGTTATCTCCTCATATACATCGGGAGACACTGTATCATGCCGATGCAAAACACGTATACCAAGCTCCTCTATGGCATCTGCCAGCTCACCGACATTCGGTATATTCGCTTCGTGATTTCCGAGCACCATATAACACGGCGCAATTTCGGGGAGAGCCCGAAGTAACATTTTCGCGGGATTTTCGTCTGAAAACATTTTGTCAATCTCATAGGAATCGCGCTCATCCTCAACCATGTCACCCGTTATAAATATGATATCGGGAGCGATCACCTTGACCATTTGAAGCAATTTCCCCTGCCTTTTACCGAAACGGCTCTCATGAAGATCACTGATGAGCACCGCAGTTATTTCCCGGAAAATTTTCTTACTTGCAACGGTATACTTGCGTTTTTTCAGTCGGCACGAGGTCATAATTAAGATTAAAATGGCGGTGAGAACCAACACACCGCCGATAATTATTTCTTTCATATCAGTTTTCCGGATCGGCAAGCACAAGAAGCTCGACCGTGTTGCTCGCAGAAGCTGTTTCCGGAGAAGCTATCCTATAAACCGCGTTATTCTCGTCGAGATCATCTACAATGGCATCGAAAATCGGTTCAGCCTCGCTCGTGATAATGTATCTGTAGCATATCTGACCGTCAATAACAAGCGTTTCGGGCTCACCGGTGAGATATGTGCTGTCAAGATAATCGCCCTCAACGATAATCACGGGAACATCGTGCACCTGTATCTTGTCATAAAGAAACTCAATTTCAGACGGTTCGGCAGCTTCGGCAGCGGTCTGTGACGGCGTGGCGACAAGATCCTTGGAGGAATTATCATAGAAGCTCGGAGTCAGTGCATCAAGCGCACCTATTGTGGTTTCAACATAATAAACCTTGCCATCGTCCACGCTTTCGGTATCGAAAACAGTTTTCGTACCGTAAGAAGCATCAAGCACACCGTTTGCGGCATTTTCATTCACCGTTTCATCGGTCTGCGAATACTGTATAACCTCGGCATTGTCCTTTTCGGCATCGTACATCAGATTATTAGAAGGCTGATTACGTCCGGCAATGAGGATCACCACTGCAGCACAAGCGGCTGCAACTGTTCCTGCCCACGGAAGAAAACGTCTATGCGCACCAAGTATCGTCGCTTTGTTCGGTGTTTTTTCAACCTTCTCCATCACGACACTCTTTAACTGCGACGGTGGATTATAACGTGAAAGCTTCACAAGAGCAAGCATTTCACGGCGTTCATCAAGCTCCTTTTTGCAGGCTTCACATTCGCCGATATGTCGCTCTAAAAGTGAAACATCCTCTTCAGACAGCGTGCCGTCGATGTAATCAAACATCATATCGCACGCAGTATCACAGTTTATGTTTTTTGGATCAAGTATCATAAAATATATATTCCTTTCGCCGATTAACGGCTATGGTTTTGTGTTAAGTTAGACGGTCTGTCAACCCATTTTGTTCCCTATTTTAAAGATATTTAAAAAAATATTTATGCAGATCATCCATCTCGCACTGCCGCAAGAAGCTCACGCAGATGTCCGCGTGCACGGTTGAGTCGGGATTTGACCGTACCGATCTCAATACCCGTCATTTCGGCGATCTCATCGTAAGAATATCCCTCAATATCGCGAAGCTCAACAACCTCACGTGCCTCGGGAGAAAGCTTTGTTATGGCATCGCGCACAAGCCGCACGGTTTCATGCTTTTCAAACATCCCCTCGGGAGACGAATCAATGCTCTCATCGGCAAATTCGATCTCAACCTCGTCGCCGTCACGGTCTGTGTAAGTCGGCATCTGCTCTGCCGTAGAAATCTTTGCGTGACGCAGAAAATCGAGGCAGGTATTAACGCATATTTTATAAACCCACGTTGTAAACCGACAGTCGCCGCGGTAACGTCCGATGGATTTCCAGATTTTCAGAAATACCTCCTGCGAAAGGTCAAATGCGTCCTCTGCATTTCCCACTTTAAGGCGCACCGTATTATATACAAGCTTTTCGTACACCACATAAAGCGAGCCGAATGCCTCGGTGTCACCGTTTGCCGCAGCCGCGATAAGCGCATTTTCCTCGGGAGTATTAAATTGTTGCATCTCCAATTCGGCGTCGCCTCCTTTTTATTGTCACTGAATATAGTCCTCTGTCAATTTTCAAGCGTGCCAAGCAGTATTTCACGCATTTCGTCACGTGTGCACGCCTGATTAAGTGCACCTCTTGCACCTGCCGCACCGCGTATACCTTTAAGATACCACGAAAGCTGTCCGCGAGACTGCAGAACACCCAGCTTTTCGCCCTTTTCGCGAACCGCATTGTCAAGCTGACGAAGTGCCGTTTCAATACGTTCTCTCTCGGTCGGCGGAGTGTAAGCTTCACCGTATAAGGCGGCACGTATCTCCGAAAATATCCACGGGTTGCCCATCGCACCGCGTCCGATCATAACCGCGTCACAGCCTGTCCGCTCAAACATACGAAGCGCATCGGCGGCTGTGAATATTTCACCGTTTGCGATAACGGGAACTGTAAGCGCAGACTTGATACGTGCAATCTCATCAAAGTTGATCGGCGCACTGAAGCGTCCCTCGCGTGTACGTCCGTGAACAGTCACGGCATCGGCACCTGCATCCTCCATGCGTCTTGCGAAATCAACGCCACAGATGTGTGCCTCGTCCCATCCGATACGTATTTTTACAGTGACGGGAATATTGGGCGCAACCTCCGTCACAGCCCGTTTCACCTCGCGGACGATAGCTGCGGCAGTGTCGGGAGATTTTAAAAGTGCCGAGCCTTCACCGTTGTTTGCAACCTTAGGCGCGGGACAGCCCATGTTTATGTCGCTTGAACGCGTAAGATTTTTGGTTTGACAGTATTTATAGGATGACGAAGCAATCTTTCCTGCCGACT
>JAFTTS010000020.1 GCA_017466685.1 Clostridia bacterium | reverse complement strand
TTCCCCTCACACCGCTGCCGCCAGTGCTCTGACCGGCTTCATAACCGAATATAAGGAGGCTTAACATGAACACACAAGGAAAAGTTTTCAAATATCCCGACAATGTAGATACAGACGTTATCATCCCTGCACGTTACCTTAATACTCCCGATGCAAACGAGCTTGCACAGCACTGCATGGAGGATATCGACACCGATTTCGTGAAAAAGGTAAAGCCCGGTGACGTGATGGTTGCAGGCTGGAACTTCGGATGCGGTTCTTCACGTGAGCACGCACCGCTTGTCATCAAAACCTGCGGCACGGGATGTGTCATTGCAAAGTCCTTCGCACGAATCTTCTACCGTAACGCCATCAATATCGGTCTGCCGATCCTCGAATGTGAAGCGGCGGCAGAGGAAATTGCGGCAGACGATGAAGTGAAGGTTGACTTCGACACCGGCGTTATCACCGATGTTACCACGGGCAAAACCTATCAGGCACAGCCCTTTCCGCCGTTTATACAAAACATAATCAAATGCGGCGGACTCTTAAAATCCTTGAAAGAAGGCGAAAACAATGGTTAAAAATATAGCTGTCATTCGCGGCGACGGCATAGGCCCGGAAATCGTCGGAGAAGCACTTCGTGTGCTTGATAAGGTCGCCGAGCTGTACGGTCATACCTTCAATTATACCGACGTGGACATGGGCGGCTGTGCCATAGACAAATACGGTGATCCGCTTCCCGAAGCCGAGCTTAAAAAGTGCGTAGATGCAGACAGTGTACTCCTCGGTGCGGTCGGCGGTGATAAGTGGAACGATGTCCCCGGTCATATGCGCCCCGAGAAGGGACTGCTCAGACTTCGCGCAGGCATGGGCGTTTACTCAAATAACCGTCCTGCGAAGATCTGGCGACAACTTGCCGATGCGTCTCCTCTCAAAAAGGAGATCGTTGACGCAGGTATAGACTTCATCATCGTACGTGAGCTGATCGGCGGCATCTATTTCGGTGAACACAAAACCGAGGGAGACACCGCTATCGACGTTCTCACATACAGCGAAGCGGAGATCGAGAGAATAGGCAGAATCGGCTTTGAAACGGCGCAGAAACGAAACAAAAAGCTCTGTTCCGTCGAAAAGTCAAACGTCCTCGATTCAAGCCGTCTCTGGAAAAAGGTGATGCACCGTTTAGCGGAGGAATATCCCGACGTGGAGCTCTCCGATATGCTTGTTGACAACTGCGCGATGCAGATAGTTAAAAATCCCTCACAGTTTGACGTTATCGTAACCGAGAATATGTTCGGCGATATCCTCTCGGACGAGGCATCCATGATAACCGGTTCAATAGGTATGATTCCCTCATCAAGCCTCGGTGCAACAAAGTGCGGACTCTATGAACCGATACACGGCTCCGCTCCCGATATCGCAGGACAGGACAAAGCCAATCCCATCGGAACGATCCTCTCTGCCGCAATGATGCTTCGTTACAGCTATGATATGACAGAAGAAGCAAACGCAATTGAAAATGCAGTTTCCGCTTATCTTGACGGCGGTTATCGCACTGCGGACATTATGAGCGATGGAGGAAAACTCGTTGGCTGCAAGCAATGCGGCGAATTGATTGTAAAAAATCTCAAAAAGGAGTGATAAATATGCTTCTTTCAGGCTCAGATATACTCGTAAAAACCCTGATCGAACAAGGCTGTGACACCGTTTTCGGCTATCCGGGCGGACAGATTCTCAATGTTTACGATAGCCTTTATAAATATCAGAACGAAATCAACCATGTCCTGACTGCTCACGAGCAAGGAGCGGCACACGCGGCAGACGGTTATGCCAGAACAACAGGCAAGGTCGGTGTGGTCATCTCAACCTCCGGCCCGGGTGCAACGAACCTCGTCACAGGTATCGCAACTGCTTATCTTGATTCGATCCCGATGGTCGCCATCTGCGGTAACGTTCCCACAACACAGATCGGTACAGACAGCTTCCAGGAGATCGACATCACCGGTGTAACCTTGCCTATCACCAAGCATAATTATTTCGTCGGCTCGGTGGAAAATCTCGCAGACACCATCCGTGAAGCCTTCGCTCTTGCGAAATCCGGCAGACCGGGTCCCGTGCTCATTGATGTGCCGAAGGACGTACAGATAGCAAAATGTGAATACGAGCCGCAGTCGCCTGCAAAAGCGGACGAGCCGTATGCCGCAAAGGACGTGCGTATCACCGAAGCGGCAGAGATCATCAACAGTGCCGAGCGTCCGTTCATATATTTCGGCGGCGGCATCATCACCGCAAATGCACAGGATGAAATGCTCGCTTTGGCAGATAAGATCGACTCTCCCATCGGCTGTTCCCTCATGGGACTTTCCGCAATCCCGACCGATCATCCGCGTTTCCTCGGTATGCAGGGAATGCACGGTCACTATGCTTCCTCAATGTCCATGCACAACGCGGACGTTATAATCTCGCTCGGCGTACGCTTTAACGACCGTGTTACGGGAAACCGCTCCAAGTTTGCAGTAGGCGCAAAGATCGTACACATCGACGTGGACGGCTCGGAGCTTAATAAAACCGTCAACTCCGTCTGCGGACTCCGTGGGGATGTGAAACTGACTTTAGAAAAGCTTCTGCCACTGTTAAATGAAACAAAAAATCCCGAATGGGCTAAAAAGGTCAACGCATTTCGGGAGGAAGAAGAAAAATATCTTGACAACCGCGACGGTCTGACACCTCGCCGTGCAATTCTGACACTGAATCGACACCTCGGAGAAAACACCGCAGTTTGTACCGATGTTGGTCAGCACCAGATGTGGTCTGCACAGAATCTCTTTTTCCGAACACCGAGAAGATTTGCCTCAAGCGGAGGACTCGGCACTATGGGTTACGGCTTCGGTGCGGCAATCGGTGCGGCATACGGTACGGGTGAACGAAGCGTTCTCGTAACCGGTGACGGCAGCTTTGGTATGAACCTTAATGAGCTGGCAACCGCCGTGAGATACAATGTTCCCGTGGTCGTGCTCATCATGAATAACGGAGTGCTCGGTATGGTTCGCCAGTGGCAGACGCTGTTCTATGACAAGCATTATTCAAATTCAGTCTTGGAGCGTAAAACCGATTTTGCCGCATTTGCACGTTCCTTCGGCGCAGACGGTGAAGCAGTCACCACACCCGAGGAGCTTGATGCGGCACTCACAAGAGCCTTTGCCACAGATGGTCCTTACATCATCGACTGCAAAATCGATAAAGACGAATTTGTTCTTCCCATGCTCCCACCGGGCGGCAGTATGGACGATATCATCACAAAACTGGAGGTGCAGGCATGAATCGATATACAGTTGCCGTGCTGGTGCGAAATCAGTTCGGCGTGCTCAACCGCGTAACCAGTATGTTCCGCCGCCGTCAGTTCAATATCAGTGCCTTATCGGTAAGTGAAACCGAAACCAACGAGCTTTCCAGAATAACCGTTGTATTCGACGGCGAGGAAAATAACAAGCAGCAGCTCGTAAATCAGTTGTATAAGCTGCCTGATGTATGCTCAATCAAGGAATTGACGGCTGACAATTCTCTGAACTGCGAGCTGATGCTTATAAAGCTGCAAAACGATCCCGCTTCCCGAGAAGATATTCACTCGGCGGCAGAAGCATTCAAGGCGGAAACGATCGACTATACCAAAGATTCCATTGTACTGCGTGTCATTGGAAACAGCACAAAAATGGACGATTTCATCGCTCTGATGCGGGATTTCACCATTCTTGAGATCTGCCGTACCGGAACGGCATCCATCGAAAAAGGCAGTGCAACACTGCGTCAAAACTTAAATTTGTAATTTATTAAGAAAGAGGTATATAATCATGGCAAGAATATTCTATCAGCAGGACTGCGATCTTCAGAAGCTTAACGGCAAGACCGTTGCAATCATCGGCTACGGCTCTCAGGGACACGCACACGCACTCAATTTAAAGGACAGCGGCGTTAACGTCATCGTCGGTCTTTATGAAGGCTCCAAGAGCTGGGCAAAAGCAGAATCACAGGGACTCAAGGTTATGACCTCATCGGACGCGGCTAAGGCTGCAGACATCATTATGATACTTATAAACGACGAAAAGCAGGCGGCTCTCTATAAAGAATCCATAGAGCCAAACCTCACCGAGGGCAAAACGCTTGCATTCGCACACGGCTTCAATATTCATTTCGGCTGTATCAAGCCTCCGAAGAACGTCAACGTCATCATGATCGCACCGAAAGGCCCCGGTCACACTGTACGTTCCGAATACCAGGCAGGCAAGGGTGTTCCCTGTCTGATCGCTGTTGAACAGGACGCAACGGGCGATGCATGGGATCTCGGTCTTGCGTATGCGCTCGGTATCGGCGGTGCAAGAGCAGGCGTGCTTGAAACGACCTTCCGTACCGAAACCGAGACAGACCTTTTCGGCGAACAGGCAGTTCTCTGCGGCGGCGTATGTGCATTGATGCAGGCTGGCTATGAAACCCTCGTTGAAGCCGGTTACGATCCGAGAAACGCTTATTTTGAGTGTATCCACGAAATGAAGCTGATCGTTGACCTCATCTATCAGAGCGGATTTGCAGGTATGCGTTACTCCATCTCGAACACCGCAGAATACGGCGATTACGTCACCGGCCCGAAGATCATCACCGAGGAAACCAAAAAGGCAATGAAAAAGATCCTCGCAGATATCCAGGACGGTACATTTGCAAAGGATTTCTTACTCGATATGTCGTCGGCAGGCGCACAGGTACACTTTAACGCAATGAGAAAGAAGGCATCCGAGCATCCGTCCGAGGTTGTCGGCGCAGATATCCGCAAGCTGTATAGCTGGAGCGATGAGGATAAGCTCATCAATAACTGATCGGAGGTGACTTTATGCAAAAGGAAAATGTAGTTGACGGCGTACAGAACGCGCCTCACCGAAGTCTCTTTCACGCACTCGGAATCACCGAGGAAGAACAAAAACGTCCCCTCATCGGTATCGTCAGCTCATATAACGAGATCGTCCCGGGACATATGAACCTCGATAAAATCGTGGATGCGGTCAAGTTAGGCGTTGCAATGGCAGGCGGTACACCGATAGTATTCCCTGCAATCGCCGTCTGTGACGGTATCGCAATGGGACATATCGGAATGAAATATTCCCTCGTCACCCGTGATCTTATCGCCGATTCAACCGAGGCAATGGCACTCGCACACGGCTTTGACGGTCTTGTGATGGTTCCCAACTGCGATAAAAACGTTCCCGGACTTCTGATGGCAGCGGCTCGTGTAAACATCCCCACCGTTTTCGTCAGCGGCGGACCGATGCTTGCAGGTCGCGTTGAGGGCAAAAAGACCAGCCTTTCAAGTATGTTTGAGGCAGTCGGCGCTTATAACGCAGGAAAGATCACAGACGAAAAGCTCTACGAATACGAATGTAAAACCTGCCCAACCTGCGGCTCCTGCTCGGGTATGTACACGGCAAACTCCATGAACTGCCTTACAGAAGCACTCGGTATGGGACTTCGCGGTAACGGTACTATCCCTGCCGTTTACTCCGCACGAATCGAGCTTGCCAAACACGCAGGCATGGCGGTTATGGATCTGCTTCGCAATAATATCCGTCCTCGCGATATCATGACAAAGGAAGCACTGATGAACGCCCTGACCGTGGATATGGCACTCGGCTGTTCAACCAACAGTATGCTCCATCTTCCTGCCATCGCCCACGAATGCGGCGTTGAACTGAATCTCGACATCGCAAACGAGATCAGCGAAAAGACACCGAATCTCTGTCATCTTGCGCCTGCAGGACGGACATATATGGAGGATCTCAACGAAGCCGGCGGCGTATATGCGGTAATGAACGAGCTTACCAAAAAGGGACTGCTTAACACAGACTGCATGACCGTAACGGGCAAAACTATCGGCGAAAACATCGCAGGCTGTGTCAATCTCGATCCCGAGATCATCCGTCCGATCGATAATCCTTACAGTGAAACAGGCGGCATCGCCGTACTCAAGGGCAATTTAGCACCCGAGGGAAGCGTTGTCAAGCGTTCTGCGGTACTTCCCGAAATGCTCGTGCATGAAGGTCCTGCGAAGGTGTTCGATTCCGAGGAAGAAGCGCAGGCGGCGATCAACGCAGGAAAAATCGTGGCAGGTGACGTGGTGGTCATCCGTTACGAAGGGCCAAAGGGCGGTCCCGGTATGCGCGAAATGCTGAATCCCACCTCGGCGATCATGGGAATGGGACTTGGTAACAGCGTTGCACTTATCACCGACGGTCGTTTCAGCGGCGCAACACGAGGTGCTTGCATCGGTCACGTTACTCCCGAAGCTGCATCAGGCGGTATGATCGGCGTGGTTGAGGACGGTGACATTATTTCCATCAACATCCCCGAAAACACGATTGAGCTCAAGGTTGACGAAGCCATTCTTGCCGAGCGCATGAAAAACTTTGTTCCGAAGAAAAAAGAGCTGTCGGGTTATCTGACGCGTTATGCGGCAATGGTTTCGGGCGGTGCGACGGGAGCTATACTGAACTGATATGGAAATGCTGAAAATCAAACTGAAATCCCTCTGTATTTTCAGAGAGCTTCTTGACGATCCCGTTATGGCAACACTGCTGCGTTTTCTGGAAAAGCCTTCGATTGGGATGTATTCTGCCTTTGTTGCCTCTCTGTACGAAGCAAACGGCGGTAACCTCGGCGAGCATATCAAAGAAATCTGTACGAGCAGCAGTAATGTTTACGTCAGAACCGTTGGAGCAAGAGGAAGCGTCCCGAAATATATGCAGGAATCACTCACGGAGGAGCTGAACATTCTGCAGGAAGCGTCGGAGCTTACAAAAGAACAGCTCTGTGGACTTCTCAGCTACAAGGGCTTCCTGCCGGATTTCACGACCACAAAGCTGCGGCTTGTCGATATTTATCTGCACCGTGCGGAAAACATCGGCAAATTCGGCTACGGCATCTATGCAAAAAATCGGATGTTCTATGTTGATGAGGAAGATTCCATCATTCCCGTTCAGAATCCCGACCGCACGGAGCTTTCCGATCTTATTGACTACGAGCGAGAGCGCCGTATCATCCTCGATAACACCAAGGCTCTTCTTGCGGGAAAGCCTGCGGCGAACATTCTTCTGACGGGTGACGCAGGTACGGGCAAATCATCCACGGTAAAGGCTGTTGTCAATGCATTGTGGAACGAGGGACTGCGCCTGATCGAGCTTCGTAAGGATCAGCTTCGCGCTATTCCGAAGGTACTGGACGTTCTGGCAGAAAATCCGCTTAAATTTGTGTTGTTTATCGACGATCTGTCGTTTCTTAAAGATGACGATAATTTCAATGCGCTCAAAGCGGCACTGGAAGGCTCTGTGACCGCGAAATCAAGCAATGTGGTCATCTACACCACAAGCAACCGCCGTCATATCGTCAGAGAAACCTTCTCCGAGCGTGACGGTGATGACGTACATCGTAACGACACCATGCAGGAGATGATCTCGTTGTCGGAACGCTTTGGCATCCATGTCACGTTTTCAAAGCCGAACAAGGAAACTTATCTTCACATCGTGCATCACCTTGCGAAAGAAAACGGCATTGATCTGCCGAGGGATGAGATCGAACTTCTTGCCGAACGCTTTGCGCTGGAACGAGGCGGCAGAAGCGCACGTCTTGCAAGGCAGTTTATTGACGGATTGTTATCGAGAGTACTCGGTTAGCAATGAACGCTCTCAAATGCACAGTTTCCCGTAATTTCCACCGGTCACGATTACCAAAAGCATAAAAAGCAATACGCCACCCGGCAGGACAAAATCTTGCTAAGTGGCGTTTTTTGTAATTTCACACGTAATCGTGCATATGGCTAATATACTTGCCCGGTGTAAATACTTTACCGCAGAAAAGCTTGATTGCCAAAGCAGTGCCCACTTAAGGTTAAGCGATGACAGCTTCAGATCATTAATCATCTTATCCGGAAGCGGTACTATTGAGCTCGCATGTGAGGTGTTGGAACTTGTAAAAGGTGACAGCATATTCATTCCGGCTCAAAAAGCAACCGCACTGTTGAAAGGCAATTTTGAGGGAATTATTTCCTATATTGAATAAAACGGAGTTAAATAAGGAATGGAGTTAAGTGGCAGAACAGTAAATTTTCTTGGTGATAGTATTACGGCACCAAATTATTCTCACTGATCTGCCCTTTCCTGTATTCACGCGGCGAGACTCCCATATATTTCTTGAAAACACGTGTGAAATAATGTGAGCTGTCGAAGCCGACGCTGAGTGCCACATCGGTGATGCTCTGATCTGTCGTTTTCAATAGCACCGTCGACTTACGCACACGCCTGTCATTTATATAGTCAATGGGAGTTTTACCCGTCGCACGCTTGAAAATATTACAGAAATATTGCTCTGTCAAGTGAAACTTCGCCGCGAGGGAGCTTGTTGTCATGTGGGTATGATAATTTTTCGAGATGTGCATGACGATTTCATTAATGGTTTGGAGCTTGTTTTTGCGGTTTTGAGTTGCACTGTCCGATAAAAAGCTCGCAACGTGGTTTTTGATGAGATACGCAATGAGCGAATATGTAATGCTCTTCACTTCAATATCGTATGCAGGCTCATGCGCCGACCAAACCTCAACTATCTTTTCAAGATACTCTTTTATCTGTTTATCACCTTGTATATAAGGTGTGAAGATATAGTTATCAAACTCAACATCGGCAAAAAATTGCGGCGATATCCGAAGGCATATGTGATAATGGTTTTCAGAATCGCCGGTGATTGAATGAAGCTCGTTAGAGTTTACGATAAAAAAATCGCCGGGCTTCGCCGTGTATCTCTCACTGCCGCAGAAAAAATCGGCTTCACCGCTGACAAAGTACAGCACTTCAAAATATTCATGCCAATGAAGCGGTGCACCGGGCTTGTGGTTTAACATTACCTCTACCTGGAAGCCGCGTTCAAGCGACTTTATCTCTTGATAAATATATTTTTCTTTATTCATATTTCCCCTCCGAATTATTCACCGAAAAGCTTCTCCATTAATAAATTAAAGCGAAACGCAGCGCCAAATTAAAATTGTGCCTATATTTCGTTAAATTTGTTGTATACATCGGTTTAAATATATTGTACAATATAATTGGGTCATTGTCAAGAGAGATTTACTTTGACCCCAATTTTTTCCGAACTTTTCGCCCAAATAACCGCAAAATGCCAATGACTTGGTTGATCTGAATGCTCTTGCGGCAATGAAACGAAAAAAGAGGAAAATATTAACTTTGTACACTTTGCAAACCAAGCAAAGCATATTCATCCATGAATTTACAAAAAATGAAAATATTTCCCTTTAGCCCAAGCGATGCAGACAGCGCAGAAATAACCACCGAATGGTCAACCGTGACATTTGCACTTGATGTTAAGAAAGAAAGCTCACTCAAAGAGATAAAGCTCACGGTTAACGGTGCAACTTCCGTTGATTTCGACTATATCAACATCGACACAAGAATCAACAAGACCGATAAGGACAGCGTTACACCTTCTGCAGACGGAACAGTCGTGCTTCCGCCTCTTGAGGTTGACATGAACGATAACCTCCTCACAGAAGCAATCAGCGAGCATAACCTTCCCTACTGGTCATACGGCGATCAGAAGCTGACGCTCAAGGAAGATGAAAACGGCGAGCTTTACTTCGCGGCAAGCGGCATTAAGGACAGTGCCGAAGGCTTCATCTATAAGCCCGGCTTCATCATCAAGCCCGGTACATACACCTTCAAGGCAACCATCCGTACCGCAGTTGAGGGTGAGAAGCAGCGTTACCGCATCATGGTTGGCGATCTCTCAATGCCGGCAGTAATCGGCGACGAGTGGACAACGATCTCAAGCGAGTTTACCGTAACCGACGAAATGGAATTTACTCTCAAGTTCCGTGGCGGCTCATCAAAGCTCAACATCCTTGATTACGAATTTAAGGATATCAGCTTCACAAACGTAATCGTCGAATATCTCGGCAAGGATGTCTTTGAAAACGGCGACTTCAATGATAAGGATGCGGCACTTGAAACCTGGACATTCGGACGCAGCTCGGGTGTTCTCACCGTTGTTAATGACGGAGACAATAACTTCCTCAGAGTAAGCGAAAAGGTTGACAGTAACGCCGCAATCGACGCAAAGACAGGACACACCGCATTTGTTGGAGTTAAGTATAAGATCTCTTATGATATCAGAACCAGCAATGCAGGCGAAACCATGCAGGCACGTACAGATGCAGTTGCCGGCGGAAAGACCGCAGAGCTCAATGATGCAAACGGCGTACGCTTCTTCGAGGTTACAGACCAGTGGCAGACTGTTGAGCACATTTACACACCCGAAGCCGGAGGCGATCTGATACTCCGTATCGCAGGCGGTTGGCGCGGTGAACCCGACAACAAGGACTTTGACATTGACAACGTAAAGATCGAAGTTATCGGTTGATCAGTTAAAAATAGGAGAATAAAGCTATGAAAAAAAGAATTTTATCAACGCTTCTCACCGCAGTGATGGCAGTTCAGCTCTTCACAGCAATGGGAACAGCTACGGCTGCAGCAGACAGCACCTGGACTCCTCCGCTCTCAATTCCGAGAGATGAGCTTCCCGAGGGCGACCTCATAAAGAACGGTCACTTCACTAATTCCGGTGTTGTAAGAAACTTCACCGCAAACGGAAAAATAATCGAGCACAAAACCGATGCAAACGGCGGTTATGTTGAGGTTTCGTATATCAACCAGGTTTACGACGGCGTATGGTTCTCCCCCGGAAGCACTCTTGAAGCCGGAACATATAAGTTCACCGGTTACTTCAGAACCGCAAAGCAGAACGAGATCTCCATGCTTCAGCTCATGTTCTACTGTAAGCAGGAGATTGCACCCGGCTATTACGGAGATGCATATTATAACAACTACCGTCCGTACGTATATATCGGCAACGAGTGGACAAAGGTTGAATGTTACGTTGAGATTGACGGCATCCTCGACTATATCAGATTCCGCGGCGGTCCTTACAACGAATGTATTCAGGATTTCTGCATAGACAACATTTCGCTTGTTAAAGTGGATGAAATTCCCGAGGACTTCACGGCAAAGCTCGGTGATAATCTTGGTATGACTCCCGACGAATATGCCAAGGCTTGTCTTGCATCTATGGAGGATTCGTGGAAATATAAGCCCTACGATCCCGAGGTCGAATCTCAGTATGAGGTTGGCGGCATCATCGTAAACTATGACGTTACACAGTATCTTGCAACATTTGGAAGCAACGACTATACAGAAAAGGACATCATCAACACCGCCCTCCAGTATGAGGGCACGCAGGTTACAGACATTATGATGAACGTCGGCTCACAGGGCGTCGTTATTTATCCGTCCGCAACACTTGAGGACTATGCCGAAAAATATGACATCACCGAAATCGACGGTGAAGCGACAAACTTCCAGGAAGTCACCCACATCAAGGGCGCTCATGAAATGTATGACGTTCAGGGTACAGACTGGGTTGGTCTTTGGACTGAATATTTACCGACCATCGGCATCAACCCGTGGCTCTCATTCCGTATGAACGACTATCACGATCTTACCGAAACAATCGAAAACGGCAGAAACAGTCTTCTTGCTCGTTTCTATTATGACAATCCCCACCTTTACCGCGTAAAGCATCACACAACCAAGCATAACTCCGATTACGTCCTCGACTATGCATATCCCGAAACCCGTGAAATGATGCTCATGATGATAAATGACGCACTCAATAATTACGACTGCTACGGTATCGAGCTTGACTATCAGCGTGAGATCCAGCTCTTCAGCATCGGCGGCGAATACAGAGGTCTTGACATTCTCAATCAGTTCATGCGTGACGTTGACGATGTCGTAAAGGTTTACGAGGAAAAGTACGGTCACGATATAAAGATCGGCGTCCGTGTTGCTTCGGATATCCAGACAAACTACGATTTCGGCCTTGACGTTATCACCTGGGCGGCAGAGGACATCGTTGACCTCATCATCCCGACAGGACGTTTTGCATCTTCTGTATTCGATACTCCCACGAGAATCTGGACTTCAACAATGAAGCCTTATGATGTGGAAATTGCTCCGTGTCTTGAGATGAATATGAGAAAC
>JAFTTS010000019.1 GCA_017466685.1 Clostridia bacterium | reverse complement strand
TTAGTTTTTGGTCATATATTCGTCAATTGCTTCCTTGAGACTGGTCAGAGCCGCAGTCATTGATACATCGGAAAGGAATGCACCTGCCGCCTCATAGTAACCACCGCCGCCGATCTTTTCGAGGATAAGCTGTACGTTGATATTTCCCGCAGAACGAGCGGAAATGTGTACACTGTTGTCGATCTGAACAAGCGCAAAGCTCGCCATAACGCCGTTAACTCCGAGCAGCTTGTCCGCAGCCTTTGCCGCCGCAATACGGTCTGCCGGTGTTCCGTCGCTGTCACTCATCGAGATCGCGAACATCTGGCGGTAGGTTACAACGTTCATCGAGAATTTAGCTTCACGCATGAAATCCTCAAGATCTGCCTGGAAGAAATGCTGTACCTCTGTCGGATTCGCACCCTCGCCACGCAGATAAAGCGCCGCACTGAAGGTACGAACACCGGTATTACGCGAGAACTGCTTGGTGTCAAGAAGCATTCCGGCATAAAGCACATCCGCTTCCTCACGGTGTAAGCTTCCGATCGGGAGAGCCTGCTCAAGCATTTCGGAAACAAGCTCACTTGCAGACGATGCCGAGGGTTCAATATAAGAGATAACCGGCTCGTGCTTATAGTCGCTTGTTTTTCTGTGATGGTCGATAATCGCAACGGATGCAACGTTATCGGCAATATCGGGAGACTCAAACTGTACGGGGTTGTTTACGTCAACGATAACGAGCAACGTATCCGAATTGATCATATCCTGTCCCGTGATGCTGTCAACGAAGATATCCGCATATTCGGGAAGCGGAGCAACACGGCTGATCGCGGACTTTATATTGGCGTCGTCACGGTTTACGATAATATTCGCCTTGACTCCGCAGAACATCGCGAGTCTTGCAATACCGACACAGGCACCGATCGAGTCATAGTCGGGATTACGGTGTCCCATAATGAGCACGTTATTCGCCTTTGCCATGCTGAGTGAGAGCTGGTTTGCAATGACACGTGCACGCACCTTTGTACGCTTCTGCACCGTCTTTGTGCGTCCGCCGTAAAACTCGGTGTTGTGAATATTTTTGACAACGACCTGGTCACCACCACGCTGCAGAGCAAGGTCAAGAGACGCGTGTGCATCGTGGTCTTTATCGGCAAGAGTTCCGTTAACTCGTGAAATACCGATCGAAACAGTAACCGGCATACTTCCCTCACCTATGCGTACCTCACGTATACGGTCGAGAATATCAAACTTTTTCTCAACAAATTCGTCAAGATATCTTGCTTCAAAGAGGAATATGAACTTGTCACGCTCATACTCTTTGAGAATACCGCCGACCGAATCTGCCCATTCCTTGAGAAGAGCCTCAACCTGTGCCGCCGCAGAACGGTATTTTTCCTGAACGAACTGTCTTAATTCGTCAAGATTATCGATCATAACATAAGCAATGATGGTTTCCTCGTCGGAGAGACGCTTTGCAAGCTGACGAAGCTCGGTACGCTCGTTCCAGACGGTGATGACATAATCTTTGCCCTCTGCCGTGATCTTGTAGCCCTTCACGCGGAAAACACGGTCATTTGCAACAGCCTCAATGCCGTCGGGAGAATCGGTTTCCTCGGCAGGAGAGGTCGTATCGGAAAGTATACGGTCGATGGTGACGTCAACGATGCTGTCGATATACTTCGTGTAAAGCACCTCACGCGGATTTGTCGCCTTGGTGAAAGCATTGTTATACCAGATTATTTTGCCCGATTCGTCGCAGATAACAACGGGGAGATAAAGCTTCAAGATAAAATCGAGCGTGATATTTCCGAGTATGGGAGATAGCTTTTCGTCATCGGGATTTGCCATATGAAAGCTGAAAAAGCCATATAATTTAAGCCCGATAAACTCCGCCGCAAAAAAGCAGATAAGCATCACTGCACCAACAGTCAATGCGTCAAGCGAGGAAAGGTGCATTATAAGCGCATAGATGATAAAAAGCATTGCGGCAATAACAACGCTGAGCACCACGCGTGCGGAAATTCTGTGCGTTTTCTTTTCGTGTTTATTCTTCATCCGAAATCACTCCTTTCGGTTTTTCAGAGCCTGCTTTTTGGCACGGTTTTCTCTTATTGTCACAATAACTCCAAGTATGGAGAAAAGCATTATAACAAGCGATGGATCTACAAAAAGAAGCACCACTATGAGTATCGGCATCGCACGTCCGAGCATTCCCTTTTGAGCCTTACCGCGCACCATGAGCACAGTATCTCTGAGCGCACAGTAAATAAATCCGGGAGAAAGTATTATAACGAGATTCTGAAGCGCTAAGTATACAATTCCGACATTACCGTCAATCGGGGCAAAAAGCAGCGATGCGACATATGCGGCGATATAAACCCAAGCGGTTACGCTGTCAATTTCGATCCTCCACTGAACGGGCTCTCTTGAAACCTCAACCTTGGGTCCGTCCGCAGTCATAATCGCTCTGACGTGTACGCGAAGTCCCGTCGGGAGATAATGAGCAACGCCAAAGATACCTGCAAGCAAACGAGTCGCAAGAGTTGCCAGATACGCAAAAACGAGCATCATCATTGCAGAGCTTCCGATGAGCATGGTTTTGGTGTAATAGAAAAGCTCATCAAGTGTCTGCTCGGTGAAAAGCGGCTGGGTTTTGCCATCGATCTCGGCAGTCAGCTTAGAAAACTCATCGGCAACGGGAGCAAAAGCCTCATCGATATAGGTGCCGATCGTCTCAATATTCAAAGCGCCGTATACGTTATAAATAACGAGCGCAAAATGTGACGCAAACAGCAGGAAACAAACTATCGCCGCAGATGCGATCGATGCTGTTCTTCCGAGTCCCATACGCATTGTTAAATAAATCGGCAGTGCAAGAGCGAGCGGACAGAGCGTTAAAAGTGCCACCGAAAGATAACCGCTGTATAAGAACATTGCTGCAAACGGTATGACGTTAACCGAAAGCAAAAGCAGAAGCTTCGGAATCGATTTGCCAAATTCAATTGCAAGCAGAATGTTCATAGCCGCCGCAGCAAGCGTGAAAACAGTGCCGAGTATTCCGACAGTTTCCACAACGCTGAAAAACGACAGCAAACAAATCACGGCAAGGAAAGCAATCTGAGTTGCTTTAGAGAGATTTTTATTTATATTCTGCGGCGTATCGCCGTTAAATTCGTTTTGATCCTTATCCAAGATAAACACCTTTCAGCCCTTTATGGGCACAATACTCCATATTAATCTCATTATAATATTATATCACCTTTTTTTCAATATGTAAATAGTTAATATGAAATTTCCGTTAAAGTTTTGAGAATTTGACGCATTTTTATGTATTTTGTGCTGTTTGAAAGCTCCAAATCAGAAATAATGCCTGCCTGCATAGACTAACTTTTTTGCAGTGAAAGAAACAAGGGAGCGACGTGCTTTACCCTCATCCGACTCGCTTCGCTCGCCACCTTCTCCCAGGAGAAGGCTTTAAGTTAGATTGGAGCAGTGAACGATACCAAACAAAAAACACCGATCCATTTTAGAACCGGTGTCATTTGTATTGTAATTGATTTTTACTGTGCCGCGTCAACGATAACGGTGAAGTCAGCAGTCTTTAACGATGCGCCGCCAATGAGACCGCCGTCAACGTTAACCTTGGAAAGAAGCTCTGCTGCATTCTTTGCGTTCATAGAACCGCCGTACTGTACGGTTACAGCCTCAGCCGCAGCCTTGCCGAACATTTCCTCAACAGCCGCACGAACAAATCCGTTACCCTCGTCTGCCTGATCTGCGGTCGCGGTTACGCCTGTGCCGATTGCCCATACAGGCTCATATGCAATGATGATGTTTGCAAGCTGCTCCGGCTTTACGTTTGTAAGAGCCATCTTTGTCTGATACTTGAGGAGAGTTTCAGTGTAACCAAGCTCTCTCTGCTCAAGGGTTTCGCCAACGCAAACGATAGCAGTAAGACCTGCATTAACAGCCGCGAGAGTGCGGAGGTTAACCGTCTGATCTGTCTCGCCGAAATACTGACGGCGCTCGGAGTGACCGATTACGACATATTCAACGCCGCAAGCATTCAGCATCTTTGCGGAGATTTCGCCGGTATAAGCACCGGACTCCTTGAAATGTACGTTTTCAGCACCGATCTTGATGTTAGTGCCCTTTGCAGCCTCTACAGCATTAGCGATGTCAACAAACGGTACGCAAAGTACGATGTCACATCCATCCTTGCCTGCAACCATGGGAGCAAGCTCATTAATGAAAGCGGTTGTTTCGGCAGGAGTCATGTTCATTTTCCAGTTACCTGCGATAACTGTTTTTCTTGTAGCCTTGTTCATTTTTATATTCCTTTCGATACGACAAAAACCGTGGGCAGACATTATATCCGCCCATACGGTTTCGTTTTAATTAATTATTCCTTTTCGTTGAGGCAAGCGATACCGGGAAGCTCAAGTCCCTCAAGGAATTCGAGCGATGCACCGCCACCGGTGGAAACGTGCGACATCTTGTCTGCATAGCCGAGGGTTTCAACAGCCGCCGCGGAGTCACCGCCGCCGATGATCGAAATAGCACCCGACTCTGCAATTGCCTTTGCAACAGAACGTGTACCCGATGCAAAGTTTTCCCACTCGGAAACGCCCATCGGACCGTTCCAGATAACAGTTCCTGCGCCGTTAAGGCTCTTCGCAAAGAGCTCCTCTGTCTTTTCACCGATGTCAAGTCCCATCCAGCCATCCGGAATAGAATCGCTGTAGATCTCCATGCAAACGGTGTCTTCCTTATACTCACGACCGATCTTGTTGTCAACGGGAAGCAGGAAGTTTACGCCCTTTTCCTGTGCTCTTGCCATAAGATCCTTTGCGAGGTCAAGCTTGTCATGCTCGCAGATGGAAGTACCGATCGGAAGTCCCATTGCCTTGAAGAAGGTGTATGCCATACCGCCGCCGATGATGATGGTATCGCACTTTTCAAGAAGATTGTTGATAACACCGATCTTATCGGAAACCTTTGCACCGCCGAGGATTGCAACAAACGGACGAACCGGATCCTCAAGTGCCTTACCCATAACCTCAATTTCCTTCTGAATGAGGTAACCGCAAACTGCAGTGTCAAGATAATCTGCAACACCTGCGGTCGAAGCGTGTGCTCTGTGAGCAGTACCGAAAGCGTCGTTAACGTAGATATCAGCCATGCTTGCAAGCTCTTTTGCAAATGCAGGATCGTTCTTTTCTTCCTCTGCATGGAAACGTACGTTTTCGAGAAGGAGAACCTCGCCGTCCTTGAGTGCTGCAGCCTTAGCCTTAGCGTCGGGACCGATAACGTCATTTGCGAGAGTTACATTGATGCCCTTTGCCTTGAGGTCGTCTGCAACGATCTTGAGGGAGAGCTTGGTGATGTCGCCCTTTGCCTTTTCGAGAGCTGCTGCAGTTGCTGCCTCGCGCTCGTTTTCGGGAAGCTCATCGATCTTCTTCTTCTCCTTCTTGGAGAGCTTAAGTTCTGCGTTGAGAACATTGTGAGGTCTGCCCATGTGAGAGCAAAGAATAACCTTCGCGCCATTGTCAACGAGATATTTGATGGTCTTCATTGCGCCGACGATACGCTTATCATCGGTGATCTTTCCGTCCTTAACGGGTACATTGAAATCGCAGCGGCAAAGAACTCTCTTGCCTGCAACAGCGATATCTTCAACTGACTTCTTGTTGTACATTTATTTTCACCTCTATAAAAAATTTTACCAATTCCTTGTGATTGAATTAACAATCAAAATTTATTTTACCATATTTATGAAGTTTTATCAACAGAAAATTGTGAAAAAACGAGCAAATTCAAAATTTTTTCTAATGCTTACAATATTTTACCCGTTTTTTTGGGAAATATAATGCAAATTAACAACATTATTTTATCACACCAAGCGCGAAACAAGCAATAACGATTACGCCGAGTATGATTCTGTAATAAGCAAACACCTTGAAATCATGTTTTTTAACATAATCCATCAGGAAACGTATGCAAGCCATCGAAACCGCAAACGCGCTGACCATTCCGACAAAAAGTATAATCGCCTCTGTCGCAGTAAAATTGAAACCGAACTTCACAAGCTTCAAGAGCGACGCACCGAACATGACGGGTATACCGAGGAAAAAGGTAAACTCCGCCGCAACGGTACGCGAAACGCCGAGCATAAGTCCGCCGAGGATAGTCGAGCCGGAGCGTGACGTTCCGGGGAATATGGCGGAAACGAGCTGAAAAATGCCGACACCCAAAGCTTGTTTCCAGGTCAGATCATCGATAGAAACGGTTTTGGCAGGTACGTTTTTGTTGCGTATTTCAACAAGAATAAACGCGACACCGACAACGACAAGCGCAATACCGACCGTCAACGGATTATAGAAAACAGCGTTTATTGCATCGTCAAAAAGCAGACCTACGACAGCGGCAGGCAAACAGGCGACGACAATCTTGAGCCACATAATAAGCTTGTCACGGCGTATAATACCGAGCACCTCACCGTCCTTTTTGGAAAACGGCCAGATCTTCTTGAAAAATATCACAGCCACGGCAAGTATCGCTCCGAGCTGGATGACGACCTCGAACATATCCCAGAAATTTTCGGATACGCCCTCAAACTTTACAAATTCCTCAATTAAAATGAGATGTCCCGTGCTCGATATGGGAAGCCATTCCGTAATACCCTCGACTATACCGAACAAAAGCGATTTCAGAATTTCAAATATGATCATAATCGATCTCCTCTCAAATAGCTCTTATAATATCGCCTTCACTCACCTCAAACGGCACTTTAGCAGAGAAAGGCATATAAGGATGCGGCGCAGATTCGATAACCTCACCGTTCTCGTTATAAAGCTCACCGAGATGAAGGGAGCGTCCGACCTTGCCGGGCGAGATTATCTCAACATCAGAATTTGCGAAAACCTTGTTGCGCTGAACAAAATGTGCAATACCGCTGTCTTTATCGTATGCAGTAACGCGGCAAAGATATGCTTTTTCCTTCATGTAACCGGGCTGCTTTGCCGTGTTCGCATCCTCCATCGGCTTTGCAAAATAGTAACCGGTGTTATATTCCCTGTGGCTGACCGATTCAAGCTCACGAAGCCACAAGGGATCGTAAGCATATCTCTCGGGATCGGCAAGATAACGGTCGATCGCCATGCGGTATACGTTTGTAACAACCGCCGCGTAGTATTCGCTCTTCATGCGTCCCTCGATCTTGAAGCTGTCAACACCGCAGCTGAGAAGCTCGGGAATATGCTCGATCATGCAGGTGTCCTTGCTTGACAGGAAAAATGTTCCATGCTCATCCTCAATAACCGGCACACGGTTCTCGGGACGCTTCTCCTCCGTGATCTCATATGCAGCAACGCCCTCGCCTGCAATAGTTGACGGTGCGTATGACATATTCCATCGACACGGCTGTGCACAACGTCCGCGGTTGGCATCCCTTCCGACGAAATGCTGGGAGAGCAAGCAACGTCCGCTGTATGAAATACACATCGAGCCGTGTATAAACGCTTCAAGCTCAAGCTCTGACGGTGTGCTTGCACGTATCTCGCGTATTTCGTCAAGCGTAAGCTCACGGGCAAGAACAACACGTTTTGCACCAAGTCTGTGCCATTCCCTGCAGGTCGCAGCACTTACTGTACTCTGTTGGGTTGAAACGTGTATTTCGACGTCTGGAAGATATTCGCGGACGAGCGCCATAACACCAAGATCAGCGGCAATGACCGCATCTATCCCTGCACCCGAAAGGCTTTTAACAAACTCGGTAAGCTTGGGATATTCGTCTGTATGCGGCATGGTGTTGAGCGTCAGATGTACGCGCACATTACGTTCATGTGCATATTTCACCGCCTCATAAAGCTCATCGAGCGTGAAATTATCAGCCGCGGCACGCATACCGAAATCGTCACCTGCGAGGTAGACGGCATCGGCACCGTAAAGTATCGCCGCTTTCATTTTATCGAAGTTGCCTGCAGGAGACAAAAGCTCCGGAGGTTTTCTGTTATCTATCATCGTGATATCCTCTCATTGTTATGATACATATATTAATGATACCATTAATCGACGAGAATTGCAAGAGTCTGCCCGAAAATTAACACTAAATTCAAGCGAGTGGGGTTTAAAGCCGTCATATCGGTGAAATATTAATATAAAGTAAACAGAAGGAGCGTTCATATGCCATCAGATCTTATATACAACGGAAATATTTCCTCATTCAACGAGCTGTCCGAGGATACATCCTGTGAGGTGCTCGTCATCGGCGGAGGTGTTTGCGGACTTTTATGCGCCCACTATCTGCGCGAAGCAGGAATCGATGTACTTCTCACTGAAGCGGATACTGTCGCCTCGTCAACGACTGCCCGTTCAACTGCAGTTGTAACCGTCGGTCAGAACACACTTATTCATGACATTGCAAAGCGTAAAAGTCCCGACGAAGCACGAAAATTACTTCTCGCCCGAGCTCATGCACTCGAGGAATACCGTACACTTTGCAAAAAAATCGGAGCAAAGCATGAGGAGCGTGACTTTTATCTCTATTCATCCGAAAAGCCGTCAAAAATCATGCATGAATATGAAGAATTGAAACAAATGGAGGTCGATGCCGCACTCGTAAACGAAATGCCGATCGGGATAAGATTGCCTGCGATAAAGTTTGGGCATCAGCTTCAGCTTGATCCGATTGATTTTTGTGCGCGAATTGCAAAAGACCTCAACATCCGTGAAAAAACGCGGGTTACAAGTCTCACCGAAAACGGAGCCGAGGCAATAAGCAGCTCAGGTAAATACAAAATAAATGCGAAACGAGTCATCATAGCAACTCATTTTCCGCTTCCCAAGCTGCGCGGACTTTATTTTCTCAAGCTTTATCAGAACCGTTCGTACGTCATGGGACTCGAGGGCGTAAAAGACATCGGCGGTGCATATGAGGACATTTCTGAAAACGGTGTTTATATGCGTATGTACGGCAAATATCTTCTGCTCGGCGGCGGAGATCACCGTACAGGCAAAAGCGGAGGCGGTTTGAGTTCACTCATGAGATACCGCTGCGAGCATTTTGAAGGCAGTAAAATACGCACCACATGGGCAACTCAGGACACGGAAACACTCGACGGTTTACCGTACATCGGTCGTCTGACGCGAAACGACGAGAAAAACCTTGTCGCAACGGGCTTCGGCGGAAACGGTTTTATCGGCTCAATGATATCAGCCGAGCTACTGCGTGATATAATACTCGAAAAAAAGAACGATTTCACCTCGCTTTTCTCCCCGTCACGCAGTATGCTCTCGGAACAGCTTTTCAAAAACATCGGCTCAACAATCACAACCTATCTTATACCGACGACACGCCGTTGTCCGCATCTCGGATGTGCGCTTGTCTGGAACAGAGCCGAATGTACGTGGGACTGCCCATGTCACGGTTCACGCTTTTCAAAAACAGGTGAGCTCATAAACGGTCCGGCACAGCGTGGTATGCGCAGGTGAAGTGCCTACTCTCTTGAAAGCTCTTATACACCAAAAAGAAAAACGAACGCTTAAAACGTCCGCTTGTCTTTATTGTGCCTTTTTTGTATCGTCTGACGACTGCGTGCCGTAGACGATCTTTTTTATGCTGTCTATCGAGAGAAAATACCGTTTCGCAAGTTCCTCAACCGACGTGCGGTTTTTATACTGCTCGCGAATCTCATCATTGCGCTCTGCATATTTCTGACGTGCACCGCTGCGGATTCCCCACTCGGTCTTGTCTGACTTTGTCGGGATATACAGAAGGTCACCGTCTATGTATTTTTGTATCTCTCTGATAAGCTCGCATGGCAGAATATCTCTTGCATTCTTATACGCCATTTTGCTCTCCTTATAGTTATACACTGTGAAACAAACACGGATATCGGCAAAGAGAACCGATATGACTCCACGGAGACTCTGTTATTTTGAGCCTCCGCGAGAGCTGTATAACTCGCGGATCGCAGTCCCTGGAGGATCTTCAATCCGAGGTTATACTAAAATCACCTTATTTTTGATCATTTGAAAACCACTCCTTTCTTTGATAGTATAGTGTGAGGTGGTGAGCTCACAAGTATATTATAATACAAATAATGTAAAATTTCAATATAAAATTCAGATATACACGATTTTTACATTCACCGTCTTAAAACTGAAAGTATCCACCTTATGTCTCGCCGCCTTACAGCTCCCGTGCCGAGTAAAAGTAAAATATAAACTATAGTCAAAAGCACCGAAGCACCGATAAACGAAAGCCATTCACACGGAAGCTCACCAAGTCCGAATAATCGTAATATTGCAACAGAGCCAACCGCACAGATTATCGGCTTCAAGAACCGTTCCGTAACACCGATACAAAAGCCGCTGACCTTTATAAGCCTTGCAAAGCTGAGTGCCACGTTAACACTCTCCGCAATGTAAATTGTCACAATGTAACCGTATATACCGATCCTCGGACAAAGCAGATATACAAGCAGTGTACACATTGCCGCATCAATGATGTTCACCTTCATACAGTAAAGCTGCTCTCCGAGCCCCTTGAGTATCGCGTCAACCGCATGATCGAGGTACATAAGAGGTATCAACGGTGCCATTATACGGATAAATTCACCTGCATCGTGACTGTCGTAAATCAGCATACCAAGCTCATTTGAAAACATTATCATAAGTGCCGCACAGCCGATTGAAAATATGATCGTCAGTCCAAGTGAGCGAGATATCATATAGCATACACGTGTACCGTTTTTTCTCTCGCCTTCCTCGGCAAACTCGGGAATGAGCAGTCCCGTGAACGAATAAAGCAATGCCGTGGGAAACATTATGATAGGCATCACCATTCCGCAGAGAACACCATAAGTCGCCAGTGCACTTTTGGCGGTCAGCGGATTTTTACGAAGTCCGCGAGGGATCAGCATATGCTCAAGCGTTGAAAGTCCCGAGCGTACATATGCCGCGACCGCAACGGGGACTGTTATTCCGAAAAGCTCACGTGTAAGTGCCCTGCCCGTCGCTTTGTCAACATTTTTCGAGTTTCGTCCGCGCCGATCTGTCAGATATAGTATCAACGCCATCAAAAACGACATTATCTCGGCAAGTGCACCGCCGCCGACCAGTGCCATACATGAATATTCAATCCCATCGGGAACAATATATAGCAGTGCCGCCACGGTGACGATCATCTTGAAAACCTGCTCAAATATCTGTGTCGCCGCACTTTTTGAAACCTTTCGAACTGCAGTAAAATAACCGTGAAGCACGTTCGAAGCGGAGATAAACGGCAAACTCACGGCAAGCAACCGAAGTGAGCGTGCACACCGTCCATCACCGAGCCAATCGGAGGCAACAAGCTCCGCACCGAAGAAAAGCAACAGGCAAGCAATTATACCGCAGGTGATCGCATAGGTAAGACAGCGTTTCAGTGCACCTCTGAGTCGTGAAGCATCCTCATCTGCAAGTGCCTGTGCACACATCCTCGTCGCCGCTAAATTGACGCCCGATGCCGCAACCGTCACCGAAAGCCCGTAAACGCTCATAATAAGCGTAAAAAGTCCCATCCCGTCTGCACCGAGCTCACGAGAAACAAATGCGTTGAACGCCACTCCGAGGGAACGAAGCGTCAGAGACGTCAGTGTCATTATCGTTCCGTTTATCAAAAATCGCCGCAAAATGCGCAAAATCCTTCACCGCCCAAATATCTTTTGCATATATTTAAGTATATTTCAGGTATTCAGGCAAAATCACTTTATATTATATAAATTTTAAATTTTCAAAATATTAACATCTAAAATATGAATTTTTTCGTCACAGATATTGCAAAATCGAATAAAGTGTAGTATAATAGTGAATGTAAGTTAACGTGCCCAAATGCACGCAATCTAATTACAAGAAGAGGTATACACCAATGGCACTCAAAAACAGCTATCTTGCAAGTGTTTACGAGAACGTTTGCAAAAGAAACCCCGGAGAAACAGAATTCCATCAGACCGTTGAAGAGGTTCTCGAATCTCTTGAACCCGTCGCAGAAAAGCGTCCCGACCTCATCGAGGCTGGCATTTTCGAGCGTATGGTAGAGCCTGAGCGTCAGATTCAGTTCAGAG
>JAFTTS010000018.1 GCA_017466685.1 Clostridia bacterium | reverse complement strand
GTAATAGCAAACGCACGGATGGTTATAAAGCTGATTCAACGTTTCTTCACAGCTCTTCTCAAATATCTCGCGTCTGCGCTTTGAGGCTGTATGCTTTATGCCGCGCTTCAGTCCGATCGTCGGCAATGCCGTGTCAATGAGAAAGTTGTATTTTCCGCTGTTGACCATATCCTGGAATACGACCATACCGTGAAGATCGCAGTAATAGTAAAACAGTTCCGGCTCAATTTTGATGTGCTTACGGAGCATATTGAAGCCGAGCGATTTCATTTTCAGTATGTCAAAAAGATAGCCATCGGGAGAGGACGGCAGAAAAATTCCGTCGCTGTAATACCCTTGATCGAGCAGACCGTGGAAGAAATACGGCTTCCCGTTAAGACAGATATATTCCCTGCCGCCGACCTTTTCGATCGTTACAGTACGCAGTGCAAAATATGAGCGAACAGTGTCACTGCCGTCTGTCAGCGTAAACCTGTAAAGATACGGCTTCTCCGGCGACCAATGACGTGGATTCTCAATATTAAGAGTCACCGAGTCACCGCTGTAATTCTTTGTGATCATACCG
This sequence comes from Clostridia bacterium, assembly GCA_017466685.1. Taxonomy (GTDB): domain Bacteria; phylum Bacillota; class Clostridia; order Oscillospirales; family CAG-272; genus Flemingiibacterium. The sequence goes on along the minus strand of JAFTTS010000018.1, from coordinate 3,777 downwards.
TCGGGAGTTTCAACGGTAATGGTTTTTAACTGTGCACCGCCGCACGTTTCGATTGTAACCGTGTCAAGCGTCGGAGTAATACGAAGCGAGGAAATATAATTTTCGGGAACGCTTTCAAGCCACACCGTCTGCCAGATACCGCTTACCGGTGTATACCACATCCCACCACGCTTGCGTTTCTGTTTGCCATACGGAATGTCGGTATCAAGCTCATCCCTAACTTCGACACTCAAAGTGTTTTCGCTGTCCAAAAGATACTCGGTAACATCAAAGCTAAACGGCAGATATCCTCCGCCGTGAGTACCGATTTTGCGACCGTTCAGTGTCACATCGGCAATCTGATCCACCGCACCGAAATGCAGTATCACACGCCCGACATTAAAACCGTCAGGCAGCGAAAATTTACAGGTATACAGCCATTTTTCGACCTTGCCAAGTGACCGTTTAATTCCGGATAAGCGAGACTCGGGGACAAACGGCATATTGATCGCACCAAGTGACTCGGTAACACTACCTGATTTCACCGAAAGCTGCCAATCTGTCCCGAGCGGCAAATATGAATCCCTCACCAGCTGCGGACGCGGATATTCACTCTGCCACGTCATCGCGGACGACTCAAAAGGGGTTATAAGCTCACAGAAATTTGACCTTTTCATTTTGCTTTCTGCAGAAAGAAAATATACTCACCCGGGATCTGTCCAAACACAGTGAAGTCCTCGACGTGCTTTGCAACGGCATCGGAATGACCGCAGTCACGGAAATAAAGTGTACCGGCAAAGTTGTTTGAAACGGCTGTACCGTCAAGTCCCTGCGAATAATATTTATCCATTTGACGGTATCTCTCAAACGGTGCAACACCCGAACCGACGTAGCTGTACTTCGGCTTATCATCATCAGCAAATTCATCTCCGGCACAGGGATCGTCGAACGTGGTTCCGTCGGGACACGCCCAAAGCGGATCGTCCTTTTCAAGCTTGTGGTAAGGAGTATAATCCTCAAGAACACCGTGAAGCTGTACGCCGTATTTGTGTGCGATCTCAACATACTTCTCGTGATCAAGCGCCTGCAGGCAAATGAAGTCAAGTGCACCCGAAGCACAAAGTGCCTCAAAGTCGATTGCCTGCGCTTCAAGGGTTGTTCCCGAATGGAAGTATTCAACCATTGTAAGGCTGACTCTGATACGGTGTCCGCGCTTTGCTTCAAACTCACGTGCGATCTCCTTCATGCCCTTGCAGAGATTTACGAGTATCTCGGGACCGTGAAGCTCGGCACGCAGACATCTCGGCCAACGTGTAAGGTCAAGGTTGATACCGTCGATATCAAATTTTTCAAGCGTGTCACGGTAAAGCGCGAGATGATAATCCTGAACCTCTTTTTTGCCGAAGTCAAGCTGTGCACTTCCGGGCAGACAGCAGGTTTCGTGATGCTCGTTCCAGAAACGTCCGTTCCAGTCATTGTTGCCCTTCATATATTTTGAATCGCCCTTCCAATAGAGGTTGGCTCTTATCGAAAGGTGATTTTCCATGCCGTACTTGTGACACTCCTCGGTCATCTTGCGTATAGCCTCGTTGCCGTTTTTGATGGTGTCCTCAATGTACTTGACAACACGTCTGTCGCCCGAACGCTTACCGACAAACGATTCCTCGGTCATACCCTCTCCGAGATAGGAGTTGACATCGCTTTTCCAGTTAAGCGGACCCATGATCTGTGTAAAGAATGTCTTAACATCACTGCCCTTATAAGCTCTGACAAGACGGTTGTCAATACATTCGCCCGGTTTACCCCAACCGAAATAGTGCGAAAAGCCGTCAACAATAACAATAAATTCTTTGTCAGCATTGTTATCAATCGGTGCAAGCGGAGCATCGTCGGGCAGACGCACAAATTGAAGCGAAGCAATTGATGAAAAAACACGACCAAGATCAGCCACGGAATATGTACCGTGCTTAACTCTTATACGAATAACGGAATCCTTAAGCTCGGCATTTCTCCAGAACATACGGTATTCACGTTTGGGGTCAGCAAAGCCTCGTCCGTAGCGTGCACCATGAACGGGAAAAACTCCGATAAAATCTTCATCGTCAAGCGCGAGGTCTATTGTACCGTCATAAAGCATACCTGCCCAGATCGCGTAACGTCCGTTAAACGGAACCTTAATTTCGATAACAGGCGGCGTACCCTTGTCGTCATAGTGAAGCAGATCCTCGGTTTTGTGATCAAGTCTGTAATCGCAAAGCAACATCTTACACGGTGTTCCGTCGATCAGCAGATACTCACGAAGCTCCCACTTTTCTTTTTTGTCGGCATCATCTTCATTAGCCAACGCTCCCTCGGGGATAAACGGTGTGAAATCACGCAGCTCGACAATATCGCCCACGTTAATTTCGTTTGAACAAAGCTCGGATGTGAATGTTAATGGTTTTTTCATGATTGTGTCTCCTTTTCAAAATATCATAATCCGATTTTGTTTTCTCCATAATACTATCAAAAATTATATTTTAAGCAGCTCCGAAAAATCGTATATGTAATAATCGGCAACGCCTTTTATCTCGTCTGTGTAATCCTCGGAAGATGAGTCGTAAACGCCGCACACTCTCATTCCGGCAAGCTTCGCGGTTTTGTCCGCATTATAATTATCGTCGAGGAATAATATCTCCTCTACCGGCGCACCGATTTTTTCAGCCGCCATTTTGTATATCGCAGTGTCGGCTTTTGTAGTGTTAAAATCGTCACACGACCACACATTTGTGAAAAGATCATATATTCCAAGTCGCTTAAGGCAGGAGTCAAGCATCGAATGAGGACTTGCCGTCAACACGTTAAGATCAGCACCGTTTTCCCGAAGCTCCTTCAAGACGCTTATGACGTTCGACTTTGCACCGATACGGTATTTGTATTCATCAAGCGCATAGCTGTTCATGAGCGCAACCATTTGGTCCAGCTCCATGTCAACACCAAGCTCCTTAAAGTATTTCGCCGTACCCTTGTAGCCGAGCGGAGTTATGATTTTCACGATGTCGCTTCCGTATTTAATATTGTTTTCATCAAGGATTCGCAGCATCGTTGATATGAAAGCCGGCATTGAATCAACAAGTGTACCGTCAAAATCAAATAAATATGTTTTGAATTTCAATCTGACAACCTCCGTTTATCGTTTTTTCTTGAATGTAACCCGTTTCCGATCGTTGCCATACCGACAATGATTTTTATACGCGCTATAGTCATAACAGCTTATCCCTACCACATTATTTAATAAATCTCGTCCAGCGAGGCAGCATCACTGCGCAAATTCCGGTGCAAATCAGAGCCGCCGCAGTCCAGCTTACTGAAACCGTGCTCCACGGCACCATCTCCGCCATTTTCGCAAAGCCATAGGACGCAATCACATTTCCGATACTCGCCGTGGCGTTCAAAATTCCGGATACTGTACCGATTCGCCCGTACTTATCAAAACGAAGCGCCAGAAACGACTGACTGAACGGCGATGCACTGTGAATTATCATAACAGAAAGTGACAAAGCGATGAGTACAACCAGATAGTGTACAGAACCGACGAAGCATACAACAGCAAGCGGTATGATACTAATGCCGTAAAGAAGAATCTGCGCTTTCGCCTCGTTTGGGGTTATCTTACTTCTGACCAAGCCGGAAATAAGTATACCCGCAGCTGAAAATACAACCAGTATCGAGCTGATTCTCGTGGATATCGCCGCAGGAAGAGCTTCATACGATTCCATAAGCATAACGGGCGTCATCATCTTGATACCGTTGTCAAAT
>JAFTTS010000017.1 GCA_017466685.1 Clostridia bacterium | reverse complement strand
TTCATGACGGCCCTCCTTTCTCAAACGGTAACATCCACATGGGTACCGCACTCAATAAGGTGCTTAAGGACTTTATCAACAAGTACAAGGCAATGAACGGCTTTAAGGTTCCGTATGTTCCCGGCTGGGATAACCACGGTATGCCTATCGAGTCCGCTATCATCAAGAAGAACAAGCTCGACCACAAAAATATGTCGGTTTCCGAGTTCAGAAGCGCCTGCCACGACTTTGCAAAGGATTTCGTTGACATTCAGATGACCTCCTTCAAGCGTCTCGGCGTACTCGGCGACTGGGATAATCCTTACCTCACAATGGATCCCAAGTTTGAAGCACGCGAGGTTAAGGTCTTTGGTGAGATGTACAAGAAGGGTTACATCTATAAGGGACTCAAGCCCGTATATTGGTGTCCTCATGACGAAACCGCTCTTGCTGAAGCGGAGATCGAATATAAGGATATCGACTGTACCTCTATTTACGTTAAATTCAAGGTAAAGGACGATCTCGGAAAGTTCTCTGCCCTTGATCTTGATAACACCTATTTCGTAATTTGGACAACCACAACATGGACACTTCCCGGTAACCTTGCAATCGCAGTTCATCCGCGTGAAAAGTATGTTGCGGTTAAAGCGGCAAACGGTGAGACCTATATCCTCGCCGATGCACTTGCCGATAAGATCATGGCAGCAGCAGGTATTGAAAGCTATGAGCGTGTTGCAGAGTTTTTCGGTGGCGACTTCGAATACATGACCGCACAGCATCCTTTCCTTGAGCGTGAAAGTAAGCTCCTGCTTGCCGAGTACGTTACAATGGAAAGCGGTACCGGTTGCGTACACACAGCTCCCGGTTTCGGTGCGGATGACTATGTAACCTGTATGCGCTATAAGATTCCGATAGTTGTTCCGGTTGATGACCGTGGCTATCAGACAGAGGACGCAGGCAAGTTTGCAGGTATGTACTATGAAGAATCCAACGAAGCGATTCTCAAGGATATGAAGGAATCGGGTGCACTTCTCGCTTCCGAAAATATCAGCCACAGCTATCCTCATTGCTGGAGATGTAAGAACCCGATCATCTTCCGTGCAACTCCTCAGTGGTTCTGTTCCGTTGATGCTTTCCGAGCTGAAGCTGTAAAGGCTTGTGAGAGCGTTGATTGGAATCCTGCTTGGGGTGGAGACCGTATGGTTTCGATGATCAACGAGCGTGCCGACTGGTGTATCTCCCGTCAGCGCCGTTGGGGACTTCCGATTCCCGTATTCTATTGCCCTGAATGCAAGAAGCCCGTATCCACCGATGAAACCATCGAGGCTGTTTCCGCAGAGTTCGCGGCTAACGGCTCTAACTCCTGGTTCGATAAGACCGCAGAGGAACTTCTCCCCACAGGCTTTAAGTGTCCTCATTGCGGATGCGATCACGGCTTCATCAAGGAAACCGATACACTCGACTGCTGGTTCGACTCCGGTTCAACTCACTTTGCTGTTCTCGAGGACGGCGAACTTTCACACTGGAGCGGTATGCAGTGGCCTTCTGACCTCTATCTCGAGGGCGGTGACCAGTACCGCGGATGGTTCCAGTCTTCCCTTCTCACCGCTGTCGGCGCAAAGGGACAGGGCGCACCTTATAAGCAGGTACTCACACACGGTTGGGTTGTTGACGGCGAAGGCAAGGCAATGCATAAATCGCTCGGCAACTCCGTTTATCCCGAGGACGTAATCAAGAAGTACGGCGCGGATCTCCTCCGTCTTTGGGCGGCTTCGAGTGACTATACCGTTGACGTACGCTGCTCTGATAACCTCTTCAAGCAGTTCTCCGAGACATACAGAAAGTTCCGTAACACTGCACGTATCATCATGGCTAACCTCGGTAAGGTCGGCGAGGACTTCAATCCCGACACCGATATTCTTCCTCTCTCCGAGCTTGAACCCATCGACAAGTGGGCACTTGCACGTCTCAATAAGCTTGTCAAGGAAGCTCACGAGGCTTATAACAATTACGATTTCCATATCGTTGTTCATGCCATCTCCAATTTCTGTACAATTGATATGTCGAAGCTCTATATCGACATCACCAAGGACAGACTCTACGTTGAAGCGGCTGACTCCAAGACACGCCGTGCGGCACAGACTGCGATGTACCACATCCTCCGTGCACTTACACTCGTCACAGCTCCTCTGCTCTCTTACACTGCAGAAGAAATCTGGGCGGCAATGAAGCATACCGCAGACGACGACACAAGAAGCGTATTCCTCAACGATATGCCGAAATATGATGAAGCACTCTGCTTCGACGGCGTTGAAGAACGTTATGCAAAGCTGTTCGATCTCCGTGATGACGTCATGAAGGCGCTTGAAATTGCACGTGCTGATAAGCTCATCGGTAAATCCCTTGACGCAAAGCTCACCATTTGGGCACCTCATGCTGACACCTATGCAACACTTACCGCGTTCGCATCCGAGCTTGAGGATATCTTCATTGTCAGCGGTGTAACCGTACTTGAGGGCAACGCTCCTGCTGATGCTTACAATGAAACTGTCAGCGGTATCGGCGTAAAGGTTGAGACTGCGGACGGCGAAAAGTGTGATCGTTGCTGGAAGTATTCGACCGAGACTCACGCTGACGGAGATTCTTGTCTGTGCAGTCGTTGTAAGTCGGTTGTTGGCTGATGAAGAAATTTCTATGGCTTCTGCCCATAGCGGCTGTCATCGGACTTGACCAACTGACAAAATATCTTGCTGTATTATGCTTGAAGCCCATCAAAACCTTTCCGATTATCGAAAATGTACTGCATCTGACATACGTCGAAAACAGCGGTGCGGCGTTCGGTATACTGAAAAATCATCGTTGGGTTTTCATGGTAATATCCACAGTTGCCATAATTGCGGTCATCGCCTTCATGCTTGCAAGCTATAAGAAAAAGCATTATGATCCCTTGCTTTACATTGGGCTTGCGATTGTTTCGGGCGGCGGCATCGGCAATATGATAGACCGTATCATGCTTGGCTATGTTGTGGATTTCGTAGATTTTCGCTTGATTAATTTTGCGGTTTTCAATGTTGCAGATATATTCGTCTGCGTCGGATGCGCTTTGATACTCTTTTACATTATCAAAACCGACATCGCAGAATCACGCCAAAAGAAAGCAAGCGAACAAAAAAAATAAATTTATATCCCTCGGTCATCGATCGGGGGATTTTCATAGGAAATTATGAACATAATAACAAATGAAGACGTCGGCAAGCGTCTTGACGTCTATATCAGCGAAACCGAGGGTGTGACTCGCTCGGCGGCGCAAAAACTGATCTCCACAGATAACGTCACCGTAAACGGTAAATTCCCTGCGAAGAATTACCGTCTACGTCTCGGCGATGAGATTGAAACCGAGCTTCCCGAGCCGGTGAGTGACGATGCTATACCGCAGAATATTCCGCTTGACATCGTTTACGAGGATGCTGACCTGCTCGTTGTAAACAAGCCGCGAGGGATGGTCGTACATCCTGCACCGGGTAATCCGGACGGTACACTCGTCAATGCCCTGCTCTATCACTGTGCCGACTCGCTTTCGGGTATCGGCGGAGTTATACGTCCCGGCATCGTACACCGAATTGACAAGGATACAAGCGGACTCCTTATCGTTGCCAAGAATGACACCTCCCATCTGAAGCTCGCGGAACAAATAAAGGAACACAGCTTCGAGCGCGAATACCGTGCAATTGTGCTCGGCAATCTCCGCGATGACAGCGGCACCGTCGATGCACCGATCGGCCGCGACATACGAGATCGCAAGCGCATGGCTATAAGTGCTGACGGAAGAAACGCACGTACCCATTACGAAGTCCTCGAACGCTTTTCGGCAATGGGACACAGCTATACATTTGTGCGCTGTATACTTGAAACGGGACGTACCCACCAAATACGTGTCCACATGAAATCGCTCGGACATCCATTGCTCGGTGATACACTCTACGGCGGCGGAAACACAAAATTCGAGCATTCACTCGGAACACTACTCGCAGGACAGTGCTTGACGGCATCACACATCGGCTTTGTTCATCCGACAAACGGTGAATTTCTGCGATTTGACTGTCCTCTGCCCGATTATTTTCTCGAAGTGCTCGATAAGCTCAGAAAGGCATCCCAATGAAATTTGATGGAATAATGATAATAACCGACCTCGACGGTACATTCTTTAATACAAAAGGAAATATTGCCGAGGGAAATATCGAAGCGGTTGAATATTTCAAGAAAAACGGCGGACTTTTCACGATCGCAACAGGCAGAAGTCCGAAATCGCCTCCGTGGCTTACAGAAAAATTCACGCCGCTTGTAAATGCACCAGCGATACTCTGTAACGGCGCGTTTTGCTATAATTTCCGTAAGGAGGAACGCATTTGCGAGATCGAGCTTGATTACAGGAAAGCAACCGAGCTTGCCATGACCGTTCACCGTGACTTCCCCGAGATAACCGTCCGTCTCTCAATAGAAAACCGCGAATACAGCCTTTCACGAGAGGAATCTATTGAGATTGCAGACGGAAAATACTGTATCGTCGGCAAAGAGCCGTTCGCAATAAAAAGCTGGGCACGTGTTTCCTTTGACGGAGATGCAGAGTCTACGGATCGTGTGCGTGAGCGTTTTCATGACGAGTACAGTAAGTATTTCGCGCTTATGAAGCCGTGTCCGATAATATACGAGTTTCAGGATATCCGCGCCACCAAGGGACAGGCACTTGACCGTCTGCGTGAATATCTTAAAAGCAGTGGACTCGTCAACGGCGATCTGACGATATATGCAGTCGGCGACTACGAAAACGATCTCGACCTGCTCGTTCATGCTGACATTGCGGCGTGTCCCGAAAACGCAATAGATTCGATCAAGGCGCGCTCGAAGATGCAGCTTTGTCACTGTAACGACGGTGCAATTGCTGATCTTATTGAGAAAATATAAAAAAACAGGGGAGCGTTTAGCGTGATGCTCTTATCGGAGAAATTACGCAAACCGAATAGGACGATGAAACCCCATCATGGACGAAAGTTTATGATGGAGTTTTTTTATAAATGAAAATTTGCCTCGCGAACAAGGTCATCCTCGGTGCTGCGGTAAAACAAGAAATTCAGCTGCTTTTCTGTCTGAATGAGACATTCGTATATTTTTCCTTCGTTAGGGTCACCTGCGATTATCCCGTGTTCTTACCACAAGTGCACAAATGGTTACCTATGTAAGTAAGCGAATGCAAACATCAAATTATATGTAAAAGTTTTTTGCATATATTGAAAAAACGTTACTTTTGTGATAAAATATATTACGAATTTTACGTATAAAAACACACAGACGATTTCCGGAGGTTAAATATATGCCGAAATTAAAAAATAAATTTACATGTAAGCATTCATATTTACAGGTAATTGGTGTTATAGTAGTACTTCTTTTAGCGCTAATACTGCTGTGGCATGGGAACGCAACTAGCAATCAGTCTATACCGGCGTTGGTGGCACAGGTATATTTTGACGGCGAGTACCGTATTGCCGACGGTGAGTGGCAGAAAATCGTAGAGGGAGAGCATATTTCTTCAACAAAGGGAGATGTAACACTACGAGGTAATTTTCATATGCTCGCACCGGATGGTGAGTACGTTGGTATTTACAGAGGAGAAATGCCCGTTGCATTGTATACAAATCATATTAATCTGACATTTTATGAGGGTGAAAATGAGCCATATGTAACAGATGTAGAAAATCCTTTATACGGAGATTCTGCTTGCCACGAAAGTTGGACTGCTTATGTTCTTACATCTGGAAGTGAGGAGTCGATTGAAATCCTGATTCACAATCCCCATCGCTTTGGAAACGAAAACGCAATTGACGAAATGCTGTCGGGTATGGCACTTTGGTCGGGCATTGATTTTGAAAGAGGTGTACTGGATAGCGGTCAGACCCAACGAAATACCGGACTGTTCTTTGTGATCGTGTCCTTTGTTCTGCTGGGTTCCGCTTTGTTCTCGACATTGTTGCATGTTCCCAACACCCGGATTATATGGTTGCTTGGCGCAACGATTCTGTCTGCCGGTATTTATTTGGCATACAGTGCTCCCGGCGTATCTTTCTGGAGCGAATTCAGATTTGTGAACACGAGCGTTCTTGGTTTTTCCATGATGTTCTATATGCTGTTCGTATCAGGGATCATCACCTGTTTCCTGAAAGGGACAAAACGAATCGGCTATATTACAACCATTGCCTCAGGGGTTTCAATTGCCATATATTTTGTTTTGCCCGTTTTGGCGAATGTGTATTTCTACGACATCTGGCTGCCTTGGGTAGTCACACAGAGTGTAGCCAATGTTGTTTTGCTTGCTTGCCTTATAAAAGAGTATATAGCATCGGGCAAGAAAGAACGTTGGCTGCCAATGGGAATGGCGTTGCTTGTGCTTGCGTTTGAGGCAGATGCTGTCGCAACTGCCGCAGGCTTGTGGCAAGGCGGAGCTATCTCAAAATATGTATTCTTTGTCTTGTTTGTTGCAGCTATGTTTGTGGTACTGCGCCTGATTCCCGGAAACATCAATGCCGCAGCCAAAGCAAAGGAACTGGAACTGCAAAGAAGCCGACTTGAAGCAGAGAAAAATATGGTAGAGGCGGAGCTAAAAGAAAGCCGGATCGCGATTCTGCTTTCACAGATTCAGCCGCATTTTATTTACAACACACTCGGAACCATTGAACGAATGTGTCTTAAGGATCCCGAAAAAGCGTTCAATCTTGTACGTAATTTCAGCCTCTACTTGAGAGGAAATTTCAGTGAGCTCGACAGTGTAAAACCGATCAGGTTTGCAGAAGAACTTAAACATGTTGAGTATTATGTCAATATAGAAAAGGTTCGTTTCCCCGATATGAGTATTGAATATGATGTGGAAGCGACTGAGTTTGTTCTCCCGGCTTTGTCTGTGAAGCCCCTTGTGGAAAATGCAATCAAGCACGGTCTGATGCGGCTTGAAACGGGCGGCACGGTCAAGATCCACTCTTACGAAACCCCGACACATTTTTGTGTGGAGGTAACGGATGATGGCGTAGGATTTGATACGGATGCACCTATTGACGAGAAAAAGCATGTAGGTCTACGTAATATCCGTGGAAGATTGAAAGCAATGGTAAACGGTGATCTCGTTCTGGAGAGCAAACCCGGTATCGGCACCAAAGCAATGATTATGATCCCAAAGGAAGTGATAGTATGAAAGCAATAGCAGTTGATGATGAAATATATATGCTCGAAACATTGCAGGAAGCGGTAAGTGCATCTTCTGATATTGAAATGGTGGAGGCTTTTTCCTCTTGCTCTGCAGCGCTTACATACGCAACAGAAAATCCGGTTGATATCGCTTTTCTTGATATCAATATGCGCGGCATCGGCGGTTTGGGGCTTGCCGAAAAACTGCTTGAGTTGCAGCCTCGCTGCAAGATCGTCTTTTGTACCGGATACGAAGAATATGCTGTATCTGCTTTTCAGCTCCATGTGTCCGGGTATCTGATGAAACCTATCACGCCGGAAGCTGTACAGAAAGAAATAGACCATATCAAGGGAGTCAAAGCCACAGAAAAACTGCTGACCATCAAATGCTTTGGAAATTTCGAGGTGCTATATAACGGAGAAATCCTTCCTTTCAAACGAAAGAAAGCAAAAGAACTTTTAGCAGTTTTGATTGACCGCAACGGTGCGGGAATGAC
>JAFTTS010000016.1 GCA_017466685.1 Clostridia bacterium | reverse complement strand
GCGTATGTTTATTATTCTTCGATTGCTGTATAACCCTCAAGCGGTGTGATACCAAGGGCTTCGCAATTCTGCTTGTTGTACTTGGGAGTCTGCTTTTCAGCATAACCGATAGCCATTGTCGAGATGTCCTCGCCATCGCGGAGAATCTTCACTGCCATCTTACCGGTAGCATAACCGAGATCATAGTAACTGATGGAAAGAGTTGCAATACCGCATCCGGAGCAGATACCCTCCTCACCTGCGATTACGGGAATTCCGGCAGGCTCACAAATGTTATCGATGATACCCGTGTTCTCTGCAACGGTGTTATCGGTGGGAACATAGATAACGTCGCAGTTTGCAACCGCTGTTGTACAGATCTGTGCAAGGTCATTTGAATCTGTGAAGGGATAGTAGGTAGCGGTAAGTCCCTTGCCTTCAAGCTCTGCCTTGACCACGTCAACCTGATACTGGCTGTTGGGTTCCTTGGAGCAATAGAGCAAGCCAACGCTCTTGGCATCCGGACACCACTCGATAATCATTTCAGCCTGCTTGTCAAGAGGTGCAAGGTCTGATGTACCGGAAATGTTTCCACCAACCGTACCGTTAAAGTCCTTGATTTCAAGTGCCACACCGTACTCGGTAACAGAAGTGCCGAGGATCGGGATATCAGCCGTTGCCGCAGCCGCAGCCTGAAGTGCGGGAGTAGCGTTTGCCATGATCAGATCAACTTCATTGGAAACGAACTGATTTACGATAGTGGAACAGGTATTGGCATCATTCTGTGCGTTCTGATAATCGAACTCAACTGCATCAGCACCAAGCTCGTCGATAATTGCCTGCTTAAAGCCTTCGGTTGCCGAATCCAGTGCAGGATGCTCAACCAGCTGAACGATACCGATTTCATACTTTCCGTCGTCCTCGCTGTCGGAGCAGGAAGCAAGTGTTGCAATACTTCCGATTCCAAGCGCAAGTGCTAACATAAGTGATAATACTTTTTTCATGATAAAAACTCCTTGTTGTTTTAATTATATTGTGCAAGGTTTGATTGAGAGAAAAAATCGGGAAATATCCACTTGACTTTTTCGTACCTTTATTATATAATATTTCCATACATTAGTCAAGCGAATAGTTTTAATGTTTACCATCGAAAATATCGATGCGGGAGGTTTATTATGGAACTGCGAAATTTGATCACCTTTATTAACGTTGCCGAGGTCGGAAGCTTTACCAAAGCCGCCGAGGAGCTCGGATACTCACAATCTACAGTTTCCTTTCAGATAAAACAGCTTGAAGATGAGCTTGGCTGTCTGCTTTTTGAGCGAATCAATCATACGATAAGCCTTACCGAACGCGGACATGAGCTTGTATCCTACGCACACAGGATTCGTGCGCTGACTGAGGAATACAAGGAAAGTCTTTCGGGAGAAGAGGAATGTAAAGGAAACATTCATATAGTTACGCCCGATTCGGTCTGCGATGAGATGATAAACTCGCACTATATGGATTTTCATACAAAGTACCCGGATATATTTGTGAAATTTTCCACGGGCGACACGGGAATTTTACTGCATATGCTGGATCACAATGAAGCGGACATAATCATCACATTGGATCAACGTCTTTACAATAAAGATTACATCATTGCAAAAGAAGAACCTGTACCGATGCACTTCGTTACGGCTTCACACTCGAAATTTGCAGGTGCAAGGGAACTCTCTGTGGAAGATATTCAAAGCGAGCCATTTATATTGACCGAGTACGGACAAGGTTACAGACGCGTCTTTGACAGAGAGCTTGCAAAAAAATCGCTTGAAATAACACCGGTTCTTGAGATCGGAAGAACCGACGTGATCACAACCATACTTGCACAAAGCGAGATGATATCTTATCTCCCGGATTTCGTTACCGATAAAATGGTCAGATCCGGCGAGCTTTGCCGTCTCGACGTACGCGATATAAAAATCGACATTTGGAAGCAGCTTATTTATCATAAGAATAAATGGTTATCAAAAAGTCTCAAAACCTTCATTGAATATATAAAGAAAAACGAGTTTTCCGTGAAAACAAACAGCGAAGACAAGGGATAAACGCACGTCATCACGGAAGCGTGCATATGAATATCCTTGCCTTCGCGGTTATATCGGAGAAAATGGCACGTAAAGCCACAGACTGATCTTCAGCTCTTTTTCATATCATCTGCAGAAGATTTTGTCTTGACGAGTAATCATTCAAGTCCACGCCGTGACGCCTGTGAGTGCAGATCAAGCTCACGTGCATAGATCGCATCACCAATGTATATGTCGCGTGCACGGAAATCAGCCATCACGTCGCGGATCTGCTTCAGCTCTGCCATAAGACGCTCATCGGTCATATCTGCAGGCGATGTTAAGTGCCCGTACCAATCCGGCTGCTTCAAATAATCCTCCGGCGGCAGTGGATCAAGCTTAAGTGCAGTGACCGGAACAGTTTCTTTAAGTGTTTCGATAAGTGCGCTGTTGTCTATCGGTGCAACGTAATAGCGATAAAGGAACGTTACGATCTGTGCACGTGTGCAAACAGTATCGGGCGTAAAAGCAGTACCGCCGGTGCCTGCAGTAATACCGTTCGTCACCGCCCACGAAACTGCATTTTCCAAAGTAGAACCGTGGTCAATGTCGGAGAACGGAACTATATTGCCTATTTCAGCGCCTGCCAAACGCCAGAAGTATTCAACGGTAGATGCACGTGTGCAGGGTGTGTCAGGTCTGAAGTACTCGTCAGAAGGAACGTGAACACCCTTTTCTCTTGCCCACAGGGATGCCTTATAGAAATAGTCACTTTCCTTTATGTCAACGTAGAAATTCACAATTTTGGGGTCCGGCTCGGGTGAACCTGCGGCACGCCACATGAAGGTCAGGATCTGCGCACGTGTACAGGTGCTGTTCGGGGAAAACGCAGTGGAGCTTGTACCGACGGTTATGCCTTTATCAACAGCCCAATTTACGGAAGTTGCAAAGTAGTCGCTGCTTTTTACGTCAGCAAACACAGCAGCCGCAGCAGAGGTCATCACAGTCAGCAGCGATACCGCCAAGCAAATGCATAAAATAAAACTCAAAACTCTTTTTTTCATTTTTGTTGTCCTCCTGAAATAACATTTTTGCGCAGTAGTCGGTTAATACAATATAATTATATAATAATGTTGGAATTTTGTCAAGTGAATGCAGGCAGAATAATATGCTTGTCGCTATACGTGACGATATCCGCAAGCAAACCCATCTTAAGCATTAAATATACCCTGCCGTACTCAACCCACAAGGGACGAATCAAAGCAGGGTATGTTGAGGTTTATGTAGACATAGCAGATTAATATTGATTCGCACGTGGCTTTAACGGCTTCGTGCGAAATTTATTATTTCAGATTTTCGACGCTTGAGCATCCACACTAATGGGCATCCACAAAAAGCGATACGCCACCCGGCAGGACAAAATCTTGCTAAGCGGCGTATTTTTATTTGCCTTTGACTAATAGAGGGAAATGTAACGTCACTTCAGATATTTTCCGCTCATATCAAAAGCATGGTTCATAGGTCCTGAACCGTTCCCGAGATCCAACATAGCGGAAAGCATATCCGCGCCGCCGACAATAACGCATCTGCTCATCACAGAATATCCACCATTTCGTTATTGAGTGCTTTATTCATGCTTCTGACCGCACAGAATTTACCGCACATCGAGCAGGTATCGTCGTGTTCGGGCTTTCGTTCGTCACGAATACGCTTTGCCGTTTCGGGATCAAGCGCGCATTCCCATTGCGCAGCCCAATCAAGATTTCTTCTTGCATCGCCCATACGGTCATCAATATCTCTTGCGTGAGGAATCTTCTTCGCAATGTCAGCCGCATGAGCCGCAATCTTTGAGGCGATGATTCCTTGCTTAACATCATCTACATTGGGAAGTGCCAGATGCTCGGCAGGCGTTACATAACAAAGGAATGCCGCACCCGAGGCAGCGGCAATTGCACCGCCGATCGCGGAGGTAATATGGTCATAGCCGGTGCAATATCGGTAACGATGGGGCCAAGCACGTAGAAAGGTGCTCCCATGCAGATGGTCTGCTGCATTTTCATATTTGCTTCAATCTGATCCATCGGCATATGTCCGGGACCTTCTACCATAACCTGTACGTCATTTTCCCACGCACGCTTGGTCATCTCCCCAAGACGTACAAGCTCCTCAATCTGACACACATCGCTTCCATCGGCAAGACATCCGGGACGGCAAGCGTCACCGAGGGAGATGGTGACATCGTACTCTCTACAGATCTCAAGAATTTCATCATAGTATTCGTAGAAAGGATTTTCCTCTCCGGTCATGCACATCCATGCAAATACAAGAGAACCGCCGCGAGAAACAATGTTCATTTTTCTCTTGTACTTTTTGATCTGCTCGATGGTTTTACGGGTAATACCGCAGTGAAGTGTTACAAAGTCCACGCCATCCTCTGCGTGCAGTCTTACAACATCAATGAAATCCTTTGCAGTGAGTGTGGCAAGATCGCGCTGATAGTGGATCACGCTGTCGTATACGGGAACAGTGCCTATCATGGCAGGACATTCAGCCGTGAGTTTTCTGCGGAACGGCCGGGTATTCCCGTGGCTGGACAAATCCATGATCGCCTCCGCACCCATGTTGACCGCCGCCATGACCTTCTCCATTTCGATATTATAATCCGTGCAATCCCTCGATACGCCGAGATTGACGTTGATCTTGGTGCGGAGCATCGAACCAACACCGTTCGGATCAATGCAAGTGTGTAACTTATTTGCACAGATGGCAACCTGACCTTTGGCGACGAGCTCTCTGATTTCTTCCTCGGATATGTATTCTTTGAGCGCAACTGCCTTCATTTCGGGTGTAATAATTCCGCGTCGTGCGGCATCCATTTGTGTGGTATAGTTCCTCATTTTTATGATTCCTTTCAGTCAGATATTATTTTCGGCATAGCGAGTATTGAGTCCAAAGTTATGCTGCATCGGTCCCGAGCCATTGCCTAAATCAAGCTGCGCGGAAAGTGCCTCGGAAATGTAATCTTTTGCTCTTTGAACCGATTCCTCAAGCGTGAATCCCTTTGCAAGGCCCGATGCAATTGCGCTTGACAGTGTACACCCCGTCCCGTGCGTATTTGGGTTATCGATACGTTTACCGTAAAACCACCTGTAGCTTCCCCTCGAATAAAGCAGATCGTTTGCGTCGTTTATACTGTGACCGCCCTTGAGAAGCACTGCACATCCGTAAGTATCACCGATATGCCCGGCAACGGAAATCATATCATCCTTTGTCCTTACGGTCTTACGAGAAAGCACCTCGGCTTCGGGAATATTCGGTGTTACAAGAGCTGCGAGCGGAAGAAGTTCCTTCATCAGTGTGGTTACCGCATCGCTTTTCATCAGTGCCGCACCGCTTGTGGCGACCATTACCGGATCAACGACTACGTTCTTTGCACGATAGAATCTCAACCGATCGACAATCACTTTAATAAGCTCCGCCGATGATACCATACCGATCTTCACAGCATCCGGGAAAATATCCTCAAACACCGCATCGATCTGATCTCGGAGAAAGTCGGGCGTTGACTCCTGAATCGCTCTGACACCGATCGTATTCTGTGCCGTAAGTGCCGTAATCGCACTCATTGCATAAACGCCGTTCATCGTCATGGTTTTGATGTCAGCCTGAATGCCTGCACCACCGCTTGAATCGCTGCCTGCTATAGTTAATGCTGTTTTCATTTTTTCGTCAGCTCCTTTGCTGCCCCGAGAAGCGTTTCGGCTTCAGTCCTCGGATCGTTCGCTTTCATGATCGCGGACACTACACAGATACCTGCAATCGGGATTCCGGCGAGAATATCAATATTACTCTTATTCAGCCCTCCGATGGCATTGACGGGAATCGGAACAGCTTTACAAATGGCGTCCAGCGTTTCGGTAGAGGTCAGCACAGTTTTCACCTTTGTGGTCGTGGGGTAGATCGCACCAACTCCGAGATAATCTGCACCACCCTCATAGGCTTCCATCGCCCAAGGAACTGTTTTTGCGGTTGCACCGATGATAAAGTCATCACCGAGAATTCTGCGTGCAGTGGCGATGGGCATATCCTCTTTGCCGAGGTGAACGCCTTCCGCACACACTGCCAATGCTACGTCAATACGGTCATCAATGATAAGCGGAATATTGTATTTCTTCGTCAGCCCATGAACTTTCTCGGCAATAGCGATATACTCCGCAGTGGTCTTATTCTTTTCACGGAGCTGTAAGATGGTTACACCGCCCTTTAATGCTTCCTCCACGCGGCGAAGAAATTCGGGTTCATCGAGCCCCGTGGAATCGGTGATAAAATAAAGTGTTGTATCTGTTTTTTTCATTTCTTTTTCCTCACATATACAGATAATCGTTCAGCACGGGCTGGAGACCTTCGTTCTCAATATCCTTGTACATCTTGTCAAGGCTTCGATCATCGTCGATCTCAAACTGCTCGTCACCCTGCACCTCGCCTGAAGCCTTGCCGTTGTATTTACTGTCGTGGTCGCCGATACCCGTGGAAACACCTGCGGAGACCTTGGTGGCGGCGATCTTCACAATACCGTTACGGAACTCCGCACTCTCACGTGAGGAAACGGTGATACCCACAAACGGCAGGAAAATGCGGTAAGCACAGATGATCTGACACAGCTGCTTTTCATGAACGTCCATAGGATTTATCTTATCGTTATTGATGATAGGACGAAGCCGCGGACAGGATAACGACATCTCTGCGTGAGGATATTTTCTCTGCAAATAATAGACGTGAAGTGCGCTTGCCAGTGCATCCTTGCGGAAATCGGAAAGTCCGAGAAGTGCCGAGAACGCAACACCTCTCATGCCGCCTCGGAGTGCCCGTTCCTGTGCATCAAAACGGTAAGGCCACACACGCTTATGTCCGAGAAGATGCAGTTTTTCATATTTGTCGGTATCATAAGTTTCCTGAAACACCGTCACGTAGTCCGCACCGCATTCGTGGAGATACCGATACTCATCTGTGTTAATGGGATAGATCTCAAGTCCCACCATGCGGAAATATTTTCTTGCCAGCTTGCAGGCTTCGCCGATGTAACTCACATCACTCTGTTCACGGCTCTCACCCGTAAGAATGAGGATCTCCTCCATACCGCTGTCGGCGATAACTTTCATTTCTTTTTCAATCTGCGCCGATGTAAGCTTCATTCTGCTTATATGATTGTAGCAATTAAAACCGCAATACACACAGTAGTTCTCACAGTAATTTGCTATGTAAAGTGGCGTGAACAGATAGACAGTGTTTCCGAAATGCTTGCTCGTTTCAAGTCTTGCACGCTCTGCCATCTCTTCAAGAAACAGCTCTGCGGCAGGCGATAATAGTGCCTTGAAATCCTCTATAGAGCAGGTGGTATGCTCAAGTGCTGCACGAACATCTCTTGCCGTATATTTTGAATAGTCATAGGAGCTCATATGTGCCATAACCTGTGAGCAGACATCCGATTCGATGATCTCCATACCGGGCAGATATTCCATGTGGTTCTTACGGCTCGCAGGATCGCTTTCAATACGGTGCTTTTTCGCAAGTGCCTCGGCAGACAGGTGCTCCGAATCTACAAAGAATTGATTTTCCATTATGTTCACCTCAATCTCTGAGGAAGCCCGTCAGAGGATCGGATGCCGATGCGCCGCGAGTGAGAACCCTGCCAAGTCCCGAAAGATATGCCATACGTCCTGCTTCGATTGCCTGCCTGAATGCAGATGCCATCATAGGAAGATCGCCTGCAGTAGCAAGAGCCGTGTTCGCCATGATTGCAGCCGCACCCATTTCCATCGCTTCACAAGCCTGAGACGGTCTGCCGATACCCGCATCCACGATGATGGGAAGATCGATCTCATCAATGAGAATCTGTATAAATTCCTTAGTTGCAAGTCCCTTGTTTGAGCCGATGGGAGAAGCCAATGGCATAACACTTGCCGCACCTGCATTTACGAGGTCACGGGCGGTGTTCAGATCGGGATACATATACGGCATAACCACGAAGCCCTCGTTTGCGAGTATTTCGGTGGCTTTGACGGTTTCCACGTTATCGGGAAGCAGATATTTGGAGTCACGCATAATTTCAATCTTTACGAAATTACCGCATCCAAGCTCTCTTGCAAGTCTTGCAATTCGTACCGCTTCTTCGGCGTTTCTCGCTCCGCTTGTATTGGGCAGAAGCGTGACCTCTTTGGGAATGTAATCAAGGATATTTTCCTGTTCCTTTGTATTTGCACGGCGAACGGCGAGAGTAATAATTTCAGCTCCTGCATCCTTAATCGCCGCTTCGATAAGCTTCATAGAATATTTACCCGAACCAAGAATAAATCGGGAACTGAATTCATGTCCGCCGATGATAAGTTTATCGTTGTTCATTGTATATGCCTTCTTTCTTATACTTCAAATTTTTCTGCAATAATACGCAGAACGGTATGTGCCTGATGGGCGGCACAAAGCGCAACACGTGAGGATATCAGCAGAGGCTCGTCATTTACATCGCTGATCTCATCGCCGCAAAGATAGAAATGACTTGTGATCCTGCGTGTCCGAATAGTATTAGCACTGTTAAGTCCTGCTATTCCGGAAGCGGCGACAAGATATTTCTCCGGCATCTCTGAGAGTACAATGTCTGTCAGCATTGACTTGGCTTCGGCATCATCAAAGGCTTCACAGATAATATCCGCTCCTTGCAACAGATTTATTGCATTCTGCTTTGTTATACGCTCGGTGTGTGTTTCAAGCGTGATATAGGGTGAAATTTCACATAGATTCTCCGCCAGTGCCTCGGTCTTATATCTGCCGATCTGCGATACCTTATACTGTTGACGGTGCAAATTGGTGATATCCACACGGTCAAAATCAACAAGGATCAGCTTCCCGATTCCTGCACGTGCAAGGTGAATGGCAATATTTGAGCCAAGTCCGCCAAGTCCGCAGACCGCCGCTGCCGTCGAAGTCAATTTGTTTTGGAGAGCTTCGCCGTGCCGTTCATTAAGAGCAGAAATCCATTCTTCCCTTGTCGGAATCAAATCAACCACCTCCCACAAATCTGACAATCTCTATGCTGTCGTTATTCTGCAAGACTGTTTCGCCATACTGCGATTTCGGGACGATCTCACCGTTTCGCTCAACCGCAATTCGCATAGGATCATAATTTGCAGATGCGAGATATTCCGAAATCGTTTTTCCCGAGATATCCATATCCGCCCCGTTTACTTTTACCACTCCGTTCACATCCTTTCCGACACAAAAAAACGGAAGCCACCCGCTTTGGGTAACTTCCGCTAAAAATACTTGTATCAGGCATCCCTACGTTGGCATTATCCAAATCAGGTTCTCGGTCGAAGGGCATACCTTCCTCTCAGCCTGTAAGCAAATGTATCACAAAGATACTTTTACTGCAGAACAAATCTGCTGCAAGCTCCCGTCTGTTTAATTGTCGTACACTATTGTACACCTTTTCCTCTACAAATGCAAGAGGGGTGGTATATTGTTTACAGTTTGTTATTATTTTGTGTTTTTACAGAGATTCCGTTTTTATAATCAAATTGCACAATTTCACGACAATTATTTCTTTGCCTTTTGTCATCCAATATAAAATTCAAAAAAATTCGAAAAAACCATTGACAGCGCCGCTTTAATGTGCTAAAATATATGCACAAAAAGCTATGACGAAGAATGGTCAAGGTAATTAACACTTCAGAGAGCCGATGGCTGGTGTAAATCGGTGTGTGAAAGCTTTGCTCCTCTCCCTTCCGAGCCGGAAGCCTGAAGCATATAGAAATGTGAGTAGGGCGACCCGAGTATGCTGCGTTAGTGCATAGAGGTTGTTCGACGTCGAAATTAAAGGCGTCGATGAAGACGGAAGCTGCAACGATTTTTCCAGAGAGCCGGGGATGGTGCGATCCCGGTAAATGACTGTAGATTTCCCATCCCTTCTGAGCCGGAAGCCCCAAAGGTTTACACCCAGTAGGCGTTTCCCGAGAATGCTGCGTCAGTGCATAGAAGTTGATAGACTTCGAAGAGGTGGCGAAGTGTTTGTCTTCGCAATTTGAGTGGTACCGCGAGTGTAAATATTTGAATTTATACCCGTCTCAAAGTGGTTAAAGCTTTGAGGCGGTTTTTTGTTTTGTCTCAAAGGAAAAAGCAAACAACACTATTTGAAAGGCGGAATGAAAAATGCTATCCCTTGACAAAGTTTTCGATGCACAAAAGGTACTGAAAAGTATCATCAGAGAAACAAATGTAGTTCGAGCTTACGGTATTGCTCCCGAATGTGAATTGTATCTAAAGCCGGAAAATTTACAGATTACCGGTTCCTTCAAGGTCAGAGGCTCGGCGTACAAGATCGCCATGCTGTCCGATGAGGAAAAAGAAAAAGGTGTTATCGCCTGCTCGGCAGGAAATCATGCCCAAGGCGTTGCACTGGCGGCGACAAAGAACGGCATCAAATCTCTCATCTGCCTGCCGGATACCGCTCCCATCTCCAAGGTGGAAGCCACAAAGGGCTACGGTGCGGATGTATGTCTCGTTGAGGGCTGTTATGATGATGCGTATCAGAAGGCACTTGAATTAAAGGAGAGCGAGGGCTACACCTTCGTACATCCCTTTGACGATGAAAACGTGATCGCCGGACAAGGCACTATCGCACTTGAGATCCTTAATGACCTCGATAATATCGATGCGATAGTTGTTCCCATCGGCGGCGGTGGACTCATCTCCGGTATTGCGTATACGGTCAAGCAGATACGTCCCAGTGTCAAGGTCTACGGCGTACAGGCGGCAGGCGCACCGAGTATGTACAATTCCGTAAAGGACGGCGAGAGGGAGTGTCTCTCATCGGTATCGACCATCGCGGACGGTATTGCAGTCAAGCAGCCGGGCGAGAACACCTATGAACTTGTCAAAAACTACGTAGACGAGATCGCTCTTGTCAGCGACGATGAGGTGGCAAGTGCAATACTCGCTCTCATTGAAAAGCAGAAAATGATCGCCGAGGGTGCAGGTGCAACGGCTGTCGCGGCAGTGATGTTTAACAAATTCAACCTTAAAGGCAAGCGTGTCGTCGCAGTGGTATCGGGCGGCAATATCGATGTAACAAGCCTCTCACGCGTGATCGACCGCGGACTTCTTACCTCGGGACGCTCCTCAAGCCTGCTGATTGAGCTTATCGATAAACCGGGACAGCTCAAGGATATCTCCCGTATCATCGCAGACTGCGGCGGCAACGTCACCGGCGTTCACTACGAAAAAGGCAATACGGAGAGCGTTAACGGCTGCTTCCTTCGTATAGATATGGAAACAAGAAATTACGAACACGTCAAACTGATCACCGAGTCCTTACGTAAAGAGGGCTTCAAGATCGTTTAATCTGAAAGGAGTTAAAATCATGAGTAATAAAGTACAAACAAACAACGCACCGGCGGCAATCGGCCCATATTCCCAGGCAATGGTTGTGGGCAATCTCATTTTCACCTCGGGACAGATTCCGCTGAATCCCGAAACCGGAGAAATGGTGGGCAGTACGATCACCGAGCAGACACACCGAGTCTGTCAAAATCTCAAAGCGGTTTTAGAAGCGGCAGGCGGATCACTTGAAAGTGCTGTAAAAACAGTATGCTTCCTTTCCGATATGGCGGATTTTGCAGCATTTAATGAGGTGTATGCACAGTATTTCACCGAAAAGCCGGCAAGAAGCTGTGTGGCAGTCAAATCGCTTCCCAAGGGTGCTTTGGTCGAAGTTGAAGTTATTGCGGAAAAGGAGACATAATCATGATGGATGCAACAAAATACCGAGTGGGATATTTCCCCGTAGATAAGAAATATAATAAATGGGTGGAAAAGGATCACATCGACACACCGCCCGTATGGTGCTCGGTCGATAT
>JAFTTS010000015.1 GCA_017466685.1 Clostridia bacterium | reverse complement strand
TTTCACATTGCTTTTCGACACCGATTTTCGCTTCGTTATCGTGATTGCCGAACACCATTGTCCACGGTATTTCGAGGCTATCCATGAAGTTAATAAAATCGGCAAGAACCTCTCCGCTGTCATCGAATGAGCCGTAAACGACGTCACCCGTGAAAAATATCAGGTCGGGACGTGACTGTGCGACAAGACTGCGGATGTGATTATAACAGTTTTTTGCGATATTTTTACGCGACCATGCTGTGCGCTCATCGTGACCGAGACGTTCTTTTGTACGCGACTGGGATTCGTCGATGATTTGTGTGTCGGTGAGCTGGAGGAGCGTGATCTCATCAGTGAGACGGTCTGTGCCGAGCTCGAGGATGAAATCACATCCGTTTTTGTGAGTTTTGATAAGGTTTGTCATTTTTTACCGTCCGGAATTTTAATTTGGAGAGCATTGCCTTGGATATGAAAGATTTTACCGATTGGCAACGCTGTATAAACCAATCGGTAATCATTAAAATAAATCGCTGTGTGTACCGGTTCGAGCTAAAAATAAGATCAAACGCTCGCCTTGTATTTGATATACAAGCATCCAATCCGGCTGAATATGACATTCACGGAAGTCGCTATAGTTCCCGGTCAGCAAATGGTCGCGATATTTAGCATCAAGCGTTTCGCCGTTTGCAAGGGAAGTGATGACACTTTTGATTTTGTCAAGATCATATCCTCGCTTTTGTGCAAGCTTCAAGTCCTTCTTGAATTGACCGGACGGAACAATTTCATATTTCACTTAAAATGTCCTCCATCATACTGTCCACATCGTCATATTTTTTATATCTATCCGGGAAACGAAGAATTTCCTTCGCCTCTTTCATTGCTTCAAGGGTTGTTTGATTTGGAACATCTCTGGTGATAGAAAAAGGTATTCCGCCCTCGTAGAGCATCTGCTTCAGAAAAATATTAACAGCAGTTGAAAGATCCAAGCCGAGATCGGCAAGCATTATCTGCGCTTTTGCTTTGGTTTCGGCATCGATACTGATGTTGGTTGAAACTTTAGACATATATATCAGCTCCTTTCAATAACAGTATAACATATTATGCGCAATTTGTCAATGCATTATGTGGAAAATGCAACATAAAATGTGGGAAACTAATAAATAAAGCACGCATCGCCAAACGAGAAGAAACGGTAACGCTCGGCTATGGCTGTTTCGTATGCATTTAACATTATCTCGCGGCTCGAAAAAGCGGAAACCAACATCAGAAGCGTGCTTTCGGGCAGATGGAAATTGGTGATAAGCGCGTCCACTGCCTTGAATTTATATCCGGGGTAAATGAAAATACCCGTGTCACCGTGCATTGCGTGAACGATACCGTCATCGTCTGTGACCGATTCAAGTGTACGACAGGATGTTGTACCTACGGCGATGATTCTTCCGCCTGCGGCACGACGCTCGTTAATGATTTTAGCCGATTCCTCCGAAACGGAAAAATATTCGGAGTGCATAACATGATCGGTCAGCGAATCGACCTTTACCGGACGGAATGTACCGAGTCCGACATGGAGCATAACCGGGACAACCGCAACGCCCTTTGCGCGGATTGCATCGAGTAACTCCTCGGTGAAATGTAAGCCTGCGGTCGGTGCTGCGGCGGAGCCTTCGGTTTTTGCGTATACGGTCTGATAACGGCTCTTGTCGGCAAGACGTTCGGTTATATACGGCGGAAGCGGCATACTTCCGATTTTGTCGAGAAGATCGTATATGCTTCCCGCCGAATGATCGTATATAAAGTGCACCATACGGTTGCCGCCCTCTAAAATTTCGTTGACCTCGGCACGAAGCAATCCGTCACCGAATATAATGATACTGCCGGGCTTGACACGTCTGCCGGGACGCACCATGACCTCCCATGTATCAAGCTCGTGCTGACGAAGCAGAACAAATTCGATCTCTGCACCTGTACCTTCCTTTACGCCGTAAAGACGTGCAGGGATGACCTTGGAATTATTTATGACGAGTACATCACCCGGGTTCAGGCGGTCAATTATATCGTGGAAGATACCGTGTGTGAGCTCGCCTGTTTTACGGTTTATCGTTAAGAGTCGTGATCTGTCGCGTACCTCGCTCGGATGCTGTGCGATAAGCTCCTCGGGGAGGTCATAATAGAAATCTTTTGTTGTGAGATTGGTTTCAATACGTTCGTTTGTAATCATTGCACAAAAATATGCTCCTTGAATATCGAAAAATTTATATGGTTAGGGTTTGACAAGTCGGGAGAAATGTGATATCATAGTAATAGATAAATTATGATAGAGGCGCATTCTCCGATTATTAGGTTTCGCAAGGCTTCGCCGCCGTTGAGCGTCACCGAAAGGCGTTGAGTGCCGAAGTCGGACTGTGTGGCGAAACGCGGTGCGGCTGGTTCTTTGGGAGAAAATCTGAAGAACTGTCATCATTTATGTGATGGAGTGCTATCTTAATGTATTAGATATAGTGAGCAAAAAAGCTCCGTATATATTATAGTACATGGATAGCCGGTTTTCAACCGGTTTTTTGTTTTTTCTACACTCTTTTTAAAATTTCTCATTTAGTATCAACAAGTGCCGGAAAATCGGGAGGTAAATTGTACATATTTCCCCGAGCCGGACTAAACGAAAGGATGATTTTTATGTCAACTAAAGGTACAGTATTCACAGGTGCAGCCGTTGCTATTGTAACGCCGTTTACAAACAATACGGTGAATTATGAGCAGCTCGGTACACTCATTGAGCGTCAGATCGCAGGCTCGACAGATGCTATCGTTATCTGCGGCACCACCGGCGAGGCTTCAACCCTCACAGACGAGGAGCATCGCGAATGTATACGTTACTGCGTCGAAAAGGTTGCAGGACGTGTACCGGTTATCGCAGGCACGGGTTCGAACGACACCGATTATGCAATCGACCTCTCAAAATATGCGTGTGACGTCGGAGCGGATGCGCTTCTTCTCGTTACGCCTTACTACAATAAGGCAACTCCCAAAGGACTCATCAAGAGTTTCCTCGCCGTTGCCGATGCAACCGACAAGCCGATCATCCTCTATAACGTACCCTCGCGTACAGGCTGTAACATCTCGCTTCCCGTATATAAGGAGCTTGCAAAGCATGAGCGCATCGTTGCAACCAAGGAGGCAAGCGGAAACATCAGTGCAATTGCGGAGATAGCCGCAGAGCTCGGTGATTCTCTCGACATTTACAGCGGCAACGACGACCAGATTGTTCCGATACTTTCGCTCGGTGCAAAGGGCGTTATTTCCGTGCTTTCCAATGTTGTTCCGAAGGAAACTCACGATATCTGCCGTCTGTGGTTTGATGGCAAGGCAAAGGAATCTGCTGACCTTCAGCTTAAGCTTCTTAAACTTGCAAACACTCTGTTCTGCGAGGTCAATCCCGTTCCCGTAAAGACCGCTATGGCTATGATGGGTTACTGCTCCGAGGAAATGCGTCTGCCTCTTTGCGAAATGGAGGATGCCAACAAGGCAAAGCTCGCGGCAGTACTTAAGGAATACGGCATTATTTAAGCTTGTTTCCAAAAGATAAAATTCAGGAGAATTAAAATGAAAGAAACACGAATATTATTTTCCGGCGTTTCCGGACGTATGGGTAAAGCCACACGTGCGGCGGCAGAGGGAAGCGACGAATATAAGATCGTTGCAGGCGTTGACATTGCTCCGTCTGTTGACACGATTCCGATATTTGGGGATCCGTATGACGTAAATGTCGATATTGACGCTATAATTGATTTTTCACATCACAGCGCGACTCCGAAGCTGCTTGAATTTGCGATTTCGAGAAATCTTCCCATTGTTGTCTGCACGACCGGACACACCGAGGAGGAAACCGCTCTTATCCATGAGGCGGCAAAGAAGATCCCCGTATTTTTCTCGCGTAATATGTCAATAGGCATTAATCTTCTTATTGAGCTTACCAAAAAGGCAGCGGCGATTCTCGGCGAGGATTTCGATATCGAGATCGTTGAAAAGCATCACAATAAGAAGCTTGACGCTCCGAGCGGTACGGCACTTATGATTGCAGATGAACTCGCAGAAACCGTTGATTTTGATGCGGAATATGTATACGAGCGTCAGTCGAAGCGTGAGCAGAGAAAGAAGACCGAGATCGGTATAAGCTCGGTTCGCGGTGGTACAATCGTTGGCGAGCATGAGGTAATGTTCTGTGGTGCGGATGAGATTATCACTGTCAGCCACAGTGCGGCATCGCGTGACGTTTTTGCTCGTGGTGCACTTCGTGCGGCGGCATACATATGCGGCAAGCCTGCCGGTTTCTATGATATGTCGAGAATGATTGCAGGTGAATAAAATTTAGAGGATCGCTTTAGATGGGCGGTCCTTTTCTCTTTTTGCAATATCTTGGAAAATAATGAAAAATGAAACTTTTTGTTTTCTTCGACGGTATTCGACAAGAGTTTTTTGTCGGGTATGGTATAATGGTGTCAACGGGGAATAAACATTCCGCAATCTATGACGCGGCCTTGGAGGGAACAAATATGAAAAATAAAAAATTATGTGCGATATTCGGTGAGAACCCGAGCGAGCTTGAGTTTGGTTACGACGAGGAGTATTACACCTGTGCTGTAATGAAATTCCGTTTGGTTTCTGCCATGCAGGATGCTCTTGCGGATGGCTGTCGCGAATTTATATCAACGCTTGATGAGGGTGCGGCTATGTGGGGAGCAGAGGCTTGTCTTGCAATAAAGTCGCTCGGCGGTGATGTAACTCTTACTGTCGCACCAACCTCTGAACGTCAGGCGGAACGTTGGCATCCGGAACGCCGTGAACGTTATTTTAATCTTATAGAAAAGGCGGATGAGCTTATCTCTCCCGTGGGGGATGAATACGGAGAAGATTACATATTAAAGAGTGTGGGACGCGTGATCGTCGTCGGTAATACTTCACATCCGAGAATTGCTGAATTTATAGAAAACGCACGGGCAGAACAGATCGAGATTTGTGTTGTTTAAGATGAATATTGACTGCACCGTGCGCATAGGTATATAAAAAGGACGTCGACATGATCGGCGTTTTTTTATTTTTTATCGGGGTGATTACTATGCTTGGAATAATGAATACGGTTCTTTCACACTTGCTTGTGATGTTTTTGCGAGTTTCAAACGGAGGCGTTTACGGTGGTACATTTCCTCCGCCTTTAACTGCCGCAAGAGAGAAGGAATGCTTTCGTCTCATGCGCGAAGAGGGTGACATGGATGCACGCGGGGAGCTTATCGAACACAATCTGCGGCTTGTTGCGCATATCGTTAAAAAATACTATTCCTCGGGCAACAACCAGGATGACCTCATTTCCATCGGTACAATAGGACTTATAAAGGCAGTGGATTCGTTCGATCCGAAGAATGGCGCGAGGTTTGCGACCTATGCGGGAAAATGCCTGCAGAATGAGATACTAATGTATTTCCGTTCACAGAAAAAGCTCGCACTTGAGGTTTCGATGAATGAAACCATTGATATTGACAAGGAGGGTAATCCGCTGACGCTTGAGGACATAATCGCAACGGAGGACACTATAGCCGATGATCTTGATATAAAGCTTCGTTCAGCACGTGCGGTATCGATAATAAACAGTGAGCTGACACCGCGTGAGAGACAGGTTATCTCAATGCGTTACGGTATCGGCGGACGTCAGGCGGTAACACAGCGTGAGGTTGCAAAACAGATGGGAATATCGCGCTCATATGTCAGTCGGATTGAGGGTGCGGCACTCAAAAAGATAAGCGAGAGCCTTGAGAGATATTCAATGTAACGTCGAAAAGGCTCGGAATAAGGCTTGTTTTCTCGACATTATCGGCGGCACGAAAATGATGCTTTCTTGATATAATGGTATTATTATGTTAAGAAAGGAATTTGATTATATGGATTCAAACAATACTATCCCCGAAAATGAAGTTAACAAGACGCAAAGCTCCGATGAGACCTTATATTGGCATAATTCAACGAGGACTGTAATTTCAAAGGTTGCTTATCTGATAGGTGTCAATAAAAAGCATTTTGTCAACGATTATGATCCCCCGAGTCTTGAAGTTTACGAGCTGCTTGAAAATAACAGCAGTGCACGTATAATCCGTGAGCTTTGCAGGCTGAGAACAGCGATTGAACGCAATTTCAGTCATATTAATTCGACAATGCAGCGTGAATTTCGCACGATCATGACCATGCCCGAATACGTCCCCGTTGAAGCGATCACGTACCTTTCCGAGATGGGTATACAGCTTATAAAAAAGAGCAACCGCCAGACAGTTGATTACATTTGCGATATCAACCGCTTTATTCTCGACAGAATCAATAACTGCCGCGATTTGTTCCCGATCTGGCTGGATTTTTCCTATATACGTGAGCTTTTCATAATGCCCGATGGTCTCACTGTCGAGGGGACACGTACCGCGGCGGCACAGTATTACGCAAACCGTCTTAAATATCCGTATCAGATGTACATAAACTGGGTTCCCGATGACTGCGGAAACATATTGTACAATGACAAAAAATTCTGCACACTGCTTTATAAAATGCATGGGAAAGAGTTTGAGGATCTGAGCCGTGTCAGCGATGCCGGACGTGCGGTTAAAAATAACATTTGCGATTTTATCAATGCGTCGAATAAGACTATTATCGTGGTTGACTGTGAAAATTCCGATCCTTACAAGCTGATTGCCACGCTTAATAACCTTGACTTGGAAACCGTATCAAAGATAAACAAAATACTGCTTTATAACGATGTTCACGCTTCGAGTGCATGGCGTCTTTTCGAGGCACATTGCAAAAATACGCAGGTCGAGCATATTATGACGGAGCGTGTTAAAGAGAGTAAATCGCTCGTTGATATCAAGCTGTCGGTTGGAGTGTCGAAGGCGTTTTATAAGAACGGAGTAGATTCATTTATAGTTGCATCGAGCGATTCGGATTATTGGGGACTTATCGATTCGCTTCCCGAGGCTGAATTTCTCGTTATGGTCGAGCGCGAAAAGTGCGGTGCGGACATTAAAGCGGCACTTGTCAGCCGTGATATTTTCTATTGCTATATTGACGATTTTTGTACGGGAAATTCGGATGAAATAAAAATAGCCGCACTTATTGCAGAGGTGAAGCGATATCTTGATGAGCATATAAATCTTAATGTTGAGGTCATGCTTGACGAGGTTTACAAAAATACACGCGTAAGAATGACCGATGCCGAATGTAAGCAATTTTACGGTAAATATATAAAGCCGATGCATCTTGTTATTGAAAGTAACGGGGACGTCAGAGTTGAGCTTAGGGAAAAATAATTTGGTGTAAGAGAGGGCCGATTGCGCAGCTTTTTTGCGAGTCGGTTCTTTTTTGTATGACGTAAATTGTGAAGTTTATTTTAATATTCGCGTTTTTATTTGAAATAGGACGAAAAGTGTGGTATACTATATCTATATGGCACTATTTTGAAACATTACGAAAGGAGTGATACGATGTCGGTGAAGTTTGACATTGAAGCGCGGCGACAGAGCTTGTATTCGGAACGCAGCTTTGCTGAAATGATGCTTGGGAACACATATCCCGTTCGTGTCTATGCAAAACACGGAAATGTTCTGCGCGGAACGGTTACAGTATCCGACAATAGCTCCTTTTGTGTACATACGGCGTATGTTATTTGCGATTCGGACAGCAGCACAGTCGTTACCGAGGCAAAGACGGTTGGCGTTATGATCGATAGGAACACTCAAGGCGTTTCGCTGGTTCTTGCGGTTGGTGAAAAGGCCGAATATGCGTGGGCACAGCACGAGATCGCAGAGGCTGTTGACTATTGGGAAGGCGGAAACGATCTGCGTATACTTTGCCTGCGTGAGCGTTCATGCGGTGCTGTTGTGTACACCGGTGACGGCAAGGACAGACGCTACCTTGTTATACGCATGAATCTCGGACACTGCGGTTTACCGAAAGGTCACATTGAGAAATATGAAACCGAAGAAGAAACTGCCGTTCGTGAGGTCAAAGAGGAAACGGGCGTTGAAATAACGCTTATCGAGGGTTTTCGCAAGTCGGTTGAATATTCGCTCTCGGCGCGAACAAGAAAAGAATCGGTGTATTTCCTCGGCCGTTTCGACGGAGATGCCGTAAAGATTCAGGAGGCAGAGGTAAGCTCATACCGTTTGTGTCCATACGACGAGGCACGTCGGCTTATCACCTATGAAAATGACCGCGTTATACTTGATGCGGCAGAGGAGTTACTTTCCGAAATTGAAGCATAAAAAATCGGAGCTGTTTTGCTATGATGCAGACAGCTCCACTATTTTTTATATTACAAAATTACCGTTTTCGAATACCTTGATTTCACTTCCGTCAGCCTTGATTCCGACGATCTCCATATCGGATGTACCGATCATGAAGTCAACGTGATTTGCACTGCGATTTCCACCGCGTTCAAGCAGCTCATCTTCCGAAAGCTTTTCGCCGCCCTTCATTGTGTCCGGGTAACATTCGCCGAGCGCAAGATGACAGGATGCGTTTTCATCAAAGAGAGTGTTATAGAAAAGTATGCCGAGGTTCGAGATCGGAGAATCATGAGGGATAAGTGCGACCTCACCGAGTCTGCGTGAGCCTTCATCGGTGTCAAGCAGTCTGTCGAGTGCACGCTTACCGGATTCTGCACCGTGTGCGACTACCGCACCATCCTTAAATTCGAGCCAGAATTTATCAATAAGCTCACCCTGATAGGAAAGCGGCATCGCGGAATATACCTTGCCGTCAGCCTTTCTGCAGTCGGGCATTGTGAAGATCTCCTCCGTCGGCATATTGGGGAAGTAGCTTACCTTTGCCTTACACTTTTCCGAACCGCCTTTCCAGATGTGTCCCTCGGCGAGTCCGACGGTGAAGTTTGTTCCGAGTGAGTTCTTATAACGAAGTGCCACGAATCTTTCTGTGTTCAAAATCTTTGCACGGCGCTTGAGCATACGGTCGTGCTTTTTCCACTTTTTAACGGGATCACCGCGTCCGATACGTACGGTTTTGAAAATCGCCGCCCACAGCTTTTTAACTGCGTTTGCAGGTGTGTCACCGGGGAACACCTTGGTTGCCCAGGCTTCATTCGGATATGCCGCGATCGTCCAGCGCAGTCCGCCTTCGTCCATGACCTTGTAAAATTCTTTGAATGCCTTACGTCCTGCGAGTGTGCTTGCGCGGAGCTTTTCACTGTCAGCACCTGCGAAAATGTCGGGATCTTCGGCGATTATTGAAATTGTCACACATCCCTCACGTGCATAGTAGTTACGTGATTCCGCACGCCATTCGGGAACCTCACGAAAACGTTCGATATCCGCATAGTCGAGACGTGTACGTGCCGAGCGCTGATCACCCCAGTTTATGATAACGTCCTTTGCTCCAAGCTTGAAGCATTCCTCCTGAACCATGCGTCCAAGCTCTGCCGCTTCGAGTGCACAGCTAAGAACAACATAACGATCGGGTGTGACGTTCGCGCCCATCGTTGCGATTATACGGGCGTATTCACGAAGATTTTCTTTGAATCCCATGTCGGTATCCTCCTTATATATCCATTAATTCAAGCAGTGTCTGAGCATAAATGCGTACTGCGGTATCCACTGCCGCAACGGTTGTATATTCATTCTTCTGATGTGCGGTTTCGATAGCACCGGGCATTGCGGGACCAAACGAAACGATATTCGGCATTGCACGTGCATACGTACCGCCACCCATCGAAAACGGCTCTGCATTATCGCCTGTGATACCGTTATAAATATCGCAGAGAGTTCTGACAAATTTCCCGTTTTTATCAATATAGACGGGAGCTTTGTGTTCACAGGGTGTTACACTTACGCCGTACTGAGCACAGTTTGCACGAAGCATTGTGAGTATAGCATCGTAATTCTTTGTTACGGGATAACGGATATCTACAGTCATGACAACATCCTCGCCTCGCACCTCAATGACACCGAGGTTGAGCGTTAACTCACCGCTTGCACCGTCACTCATTCTGATTCCGAGACCTGCACCGTCGCAGTCATCGTCGAATCTTTTCGTTATGAACTCAGAGAGCGTGCAGGGTGACTTTTCATTGATCTCACGCATACAAGCGAGGATCGCATTTTTGCCGCTTGCAGGAACACTTCCGTGAACTGAAACGCCGTTTGCCGAATATGTTGTGCCGCCCACTGTACATTCGCAGTAATCGGGAACCATATTGTGAGCGTTACCGCCCGAAACTGTATCTATACCTGCCGCGGGTTTCGGCATTGTAAGCTCGAATACTGCGATGCCTTTTTCTGCGTATCCGACGGGGAAGGATGCATCGGGAGTGAAGCCGAAGGTCGGAAGCTCCTCGGTTGCCTTGTAATATTCCATGTCAACCCATTCACCGCGTTCCTCTGTGAGACCGAAGATGATACGTACACGTTTATTAAGCGGTGCGCCCGAGTTTGCAAGCACACGCATAGCGTAAATACACATCATTGCAGGGCCCTTGTCGTCTGTCACGCCGCGTCCGTAGAGTCTTTCCTCACCGTCAACTGTGGCACGTGTAAGCTCAAATGCAGGGTAGTCCCATCCCGTTCCCTCGGGAACAACGTCAAGATGTGCGAGTATGCCGATCATTTCATCGCCCTCACCGATCTCTGCCCATCCGAGCATATTTCCACACTTTTTGGTACGGAAGCCGTAGGATTCACAAAGGGCAAGAGTATAGTCAAGCGCATCGGCGCAGGCTTTTCCGAAAGGGTATTGCTCGTCACCGTCGATGGCTACGCTCGGGATACGAATAAGTCCGTCAAGGTCGGTATAAAATTGTTCAATCATGGTTAAATCTCCTTTTATAGTTACGCTTTGTCGCTGCCGTCGGCAATACCGCCAACGATGCGGCTGTCTTTGTCAAAATCAAGTATAGTCGAGAGGATGTAATTTGATACATACATTCCCTTGGTTGTGAATGCATAACGGTCGCCGTCATATTTCATAAAGCCGTTGTCGATATATATCTGCAGTCGGCGTCCGTAAACCGCGTCGAAGTTGATACCGAAGCGCGATTCAAATTCCGATGACGAAATACCGTCGCAAAGACGCAGACGAAGCATGATATATTCGCCGACACGCTCCGAGGGCGTAAGCTGATAGAATTCATCGATCGGCTGAGCGTTTTTGAGCTGTGACTCGGTGATACCCATTCCGTCATTGCCCATTATGCCGCCGCGTGAGATATCTGCCTCCATTGCGTCGATAAAGAGCATGAGGTCACGCTTTGTCGAGAAGCGCATATTTGAAAAGTACGAATGTGCCGCACAGCCGAAGCCGAGGTATTCGTCACAGTTCCAGTATTTGAGATTGTGACGGCACTCACATCCCGGACGTGCGAAGTTTGATATCTCATAGTGACGAAATCCGCAGACACTCAGATAGCTTACGCAGTCGAGATACATATCCGCTTCTGTGTCCTCATCGGGAAGAATCAGTGTTTCGCGCATACGTGCAAACGGCGTGCCGTCCTCGATTTTTAAGCCGTAGACCGAGATATGCTCGGGATCAAAGCTTGCTGCATAATTGAGCGTATTTGAAAAGCTTTCCGCCGTCTGAAGCGGTATACCGTACATTATGTCAATGTTGATATTGTCAAAGCCTGCTTTACGTGCTGCGGTGAAGCTTGCCTCGAAATCGCTTGTTGAATGTATACGTGAAAGGGCAGTGAGCTCGTCTGCGTTTGCGCTCTGAAGTCCAAGGCTGAGACGGTTTACACCGAGCTTGCGATATTTGGTCAGTGCTGCAAGGCTGACGGTCGCAGGATTTGCCTCCATCGTGAATTCAACGTCTTTTGAAAGATTATAACAGCGTGTTATCGTACCTATAAGCTCACACATCGTTTTAACGGGCAGAACGGTCGGTGTACCGCCGCCTATGAACACTGTGTCAACTGTATAATTTCGTGTCGCGGCAGAATAATCCTCAAGCTGAAGACGAAGCGCATCAACGTAACGCTGCATCAGCTCATCGCCTGCGTTTGACTGCGAATAAAAATCACAGTATGCACATTTTGAATGGCAGAACGGAATGTGAATATAAAGTCCGAGCTTCTTTTTTTGCATAGAAATTCCCATTGCATCAGTCCTCATCGCCGAGCTTGAGTACGGCCATAAATGCTTCGGGCGAAACCTCAACCGAGCCGAGCTGACGCATCTTCTTCTTGCCCTCTTTCTGCTTTTCGAGCAGCTTCTTTTTACGTGTGATATCGCCGCCGTAGCATTTAGCAAGAACGTCCTTGCGCATTGCTTTTACGGTTTCGCGTGCGATGACCTTGCCGCCGATCGCCGCCTGTATCGGTACTTCAAAGAGCTGACGCGGAATATTATCCTTCAGCTTTTCGCAGATACGTCTTGCACGTGCATATGCCTTTTCCTCGTGTACGATGAACGAGAGTGCGTCAACGATATCGCCGTTGAGCAGAATATCGAGCTTGACGAGCTTTGAGGGAACGTAGCTTGCCATCTCATAGTCAAGTGATGCATATCCCTTTGAACGCGATTTGAGCGCATCGAAGAAATCGTATATGATCTCGTTGAGAGGGAGATTGTAATGAAGCTCGGCGCGGTCTGTGTCAATATAGGTCATATTGATAAATTCGCCGCGTCTGTCCTGACAAAGCTCCATAAGACCGCCGACATATTCGGGAGGTGTGATTATCGAAGCCTTTACCATCGGTTCATACGCTGTGTCGATCTCATCGGGATTCGGATAATTAGACGGGTTGTCGATGCGTACCTGTTCGCCGTTCTTTAAGTCGATGTTATAGATAACGCTCGGTGCGGTCGTTATGAGGTCGAGATTGAACTCACGCTCAAGACGTTCCTCGATGATTTCCATGTGGAGAAGTCCCAAAAATCCGCAGCGGAAGCCAAAGCCGAGGGCTGCAGATGTTTCTGCTTCAAATGTTAAAGCGGCATCGTTGAGCTGAAGCTTTTCAAGGGCATCTTTGAGGTCGCCGTAACGTGCGCCGTCGGCAGGGTATATACCTGCGAAAACCATCGGACGCGCTTCCTTAAAGCCGGGAAGCGGTTCAGATGCCGGATCGCTTGCGAGGGTTACGGTATCGCCGACACGTGTATCGCCGACGGATTTTATACTTGCAGTGAAATAGCCGACGTCACCTGCGGAAAGGAACTCGCCCGATTTGAGTCCGAATGCATCAAGATATCCGACGTCAACAATATCAAACTCTGCACCGGTACTCATTAACTTAATGCGGTCACCTGCGCGAAGTGTACCCTCAATGACGCGGATGTTTACGACAACGCCGAGATAGCTGTCATAGTACGAGTCGAAAATAAGACAGCGCAGAGGTGCATTTTCGTCACCGTTCGGGCAGGGAATATCGGAGATTATTTTATCAAGCACCTGGTCTATATTGAGTCCGACCTTTGCCGAAACCGCAGGACAGCCGTCAGCAGGTATACCGATGATATCCTCGATCTCGCCGCGTACCTTTTCAACGTCTGCAGACGGAAGGTCGATCTTGTTGATGACCGGAACGATTTCGAGGTTGTTGTCAATTGCAAGATATGCGTTTGCGAGAGTCTGCGCCTCGACGCCCTGGGTTGAGTCAACGATGAGAAGTGCACCCTCACAAGCGTTGAGTGAACGCGACACCTCGTAACCGAAGTCAACGTGACCGGGGGTGTCGATGAGATTCAAGGTGTAATCAATACCGTCGGGAGCATGGTAATCGAGCTTGACGGCACGTGCTTTTATCGTGATTCCGCGCTCACGTTCAAGGTCCATATTGTCAAGCAGCTGTGCTTCCATGTCACGTGTTGCGACGGTGCGTGTATATTCGAGTATACGGTCGGCAAGGGTTGATTTGCCGTGGTCGATATGTGCGATTATTGAGAAATTACGGATTTTTTTCTGTCTTTCGGTTGGCATTTACAGTACCTCTCAGTCTTGCTTGGTAAAATATTTTATCGGGTCAACAGCTGAATTGTTTTCGTATACGTTCAGATTCAGATGCGGACCTGTTGTATATCCCGAAGTACCGACGTTCGCGATGACTTGTCCGCGTGTGACCTTATCGCCGACGTTGACACGGTAACGGGAGAGATGCGAATAGAAGGATGCGATACCTCCGCCGTGGCTTATTGTGATGTAATATCCGTCGGCGTAGTTATACGAACATTCGACGACGGTTCCGTCATTAACGGCATATATTTCGGTGCCGTACGGTGCAGGAATATCGATTCCGCGATGGAACTGCGGTTTACCCGTTACGGGATGGATACGATTGCCGTAACCACTTGAAATTTTCATATACGCCACCGGAAGCGGCCAGAGAAATTCACCGCCGACATAGCTTTGGTTTGTTGTTCTTGCAAGGTTGGCAAGAAGCTCCTCACGCTCCTTACTGTACTGCTCCTCCATGGCGATGACGTTTTCAAGGTCTTCCTCTGCGCTTGCCAATTGGTTTTCACTTGTTGCAACGAGTTTTTTTGCCGCTGCAAGATCAGCCTCGAGTTCACTTTTTCGCTGACCGAGGTTTTTTACCTGTGCATCAAGAGCGGCCTTGGATTCTGTCAGCTCATTTTTTAAATTTTCGAGATTTACGATGCTGTTGTTATAGGATTCAAGCAGCTGCTCGTCATATTCAAGCATACACGTGAAGCGGTCGATCTGCGTAAAGAGCTCCGTGAGTCCGTCGGCTTCAAAAATTATTGAGAGAAAATCGATACTTCCGTCCTCACGCTTTGCGCGGATACGCTCGCGAACGACATTGTATGCGGCATCGAGCTTTTCTGTTTCGGCGGCTATTTCGAGATTCTTTTCTTCGATCTGTTTGTTATAACCGTCGATCAGCGCGACTGTCGCTTCGATTTCGATGTCGAGCGCGTATATTTTATTGTCTATGGCCTGTTTTTTTGCGAGTGCATCGGCGTAACCCGTTTCGGCTTCTGCAACGGCGGCTTCGGCGGCTTCTCTCGATTCGGTTGCCGCAGCGAGCTTGTTTTCAAGAGCTGTCAGCTCCGACGGTGTTGTTTTCGTAGCTGAAAAAACAGAGCCGCTTCCGGTTATTATCACAGCTGATATCACTGCAAGAATCAGGCAGAGTATTCTTTTATGCAATGTGATTCCTACCTTATAAACATATTTATACCATTATATTATATCGCATATCCGACGTTTTGTCAAGTGTCAGTGAGCCGGAAACGGTGATAATCATACACTTTTTTAACGGTAACGGAAGGTATTCAAAGCCTTGCAATTTATGAAAAAATATGGTATAATAAAATCAGAGTGATATACGTTTTGAATTTTTATAGAAGAGGTAACGTCATGCCGCTTAAAATAATACGTCAGGATATTACAAAAATCAAATGTGACGCAATAGTCAATCCGTCAAACGAGCGTTTGCTTCCCGGAGGCGGAACCGATGCCGCAATACATAAGGCTGCCGGTGAAAAGCTGCTTGAAGCCTGTAAAAAGCTTGGCGGAATCAATATCGGTGAAGCAAAGCTGACCTCTGCTTATAAGCTGCCCTGCAAATACGTAATACATACGGCAGGTCCGATCTGGCAGGGTGGGAGTTATAACGAGCGCTCACTCCTTGAAGCCTGTTACAAAAATGCACTGACGCTTGCAAAAGAAAAGAAATGTAAAAGCGTTGCGTTTCCGCTGATCTCATCGGGCGTTTACGGTTATCCGAAGGAGCAGGTCATGAAGATCGCGATGGGAGTTATCGGTGATTTTCTTTTTGAGAATGAAATGCTCGTTTATCTTGTTGTTTTCGATAAGACCTCGTATGCGATAAGTGAAAAGCTGTTCGCTGACGTAACCTCATTCATTGGCGATACATATTTTGAAAACGATTTTGGTGCTCTGCTTTTTAATTCCCTCGGACCTGATGACCTTGCTTTCGGGTGTGGCAGAGCTCCGGAAAACATAGAGAAAGACCGCCGTAAAGATTTTGCCGAGCCGATCGATGCGGAAGCTCGTGTTCCATTGGCTTCTCCTGCACCTGCCGCTTATTCTGCCTCTGCTCCGAAAAAGAGCGCAAATCTTGAAGAAATGCTCCGGAAAATGGACAAGGGCTTTGCCGAAACGCTGTTTGATTATATCGATGCAAAGGGATTTACCGACGTTGAATGCTACAAGCGTGCGAATGTTGACAAAAAAACCTTTTCAAAAATCAAGTGCAACAAAAATTACAAGCCGAGCAAGGTGACGGCGGTTTCGTTTGCGATTGCACTTCACCTGAACCTTGCAGAAACAAACCATCTTCTCAACACCGTCGGAATGTCGCTCTCACACAGCAATAAATTTGATGTTATCATTGAATATTTCATTGTCAGCGGTAACTATGAAACGATTTTTGACGTTAACGAAACGCTCTATCAATTCGACCAGGTGACGCTGGGAGTATAACTGTCTCCCGCCGGGCGACCATAAAACGGTTACATCTGCTATAATATAATCGTAAGAGATGATGACACTTCTTACAAAATAAAATTAAGGAGTTGGCAGAATGAAAAATCAGCTTGACACGGCAATTGAATTTGCCACAGAACGTCATTCGGGACAGGTACGAAAAGGAACTGATCTTCCGTACATAGTTCATCCCATCGAGGTTATGCAGATACTTTACCGTATGGGTGCGGACACCAATCTCATGATCGCAGGAGTCCTGCACGACACTATTGAGGATACGGGAACGACCAAGGAAGAAATTCTCGAGCTTTTCGGTGAGGACGTTGCAGAGCTCGTTGCAGGTCACAGTGAAGACAAGAGCAAAACTTGGAAACAGCGTAAAACTGCCGCCATAAAGCACCTCTCGACGGCTGACAAACGCTTCAAAATGCTCGTTCTGGCAGATAAGCTCTCGAATATCAATGCTATAGCCACCGATTATGCGGCTATCGGCGACACGTTGTGGGAACGCTTCAATGCACCGCCGGAAAAGCAGGCGTGGTATTACAGTAAGCTTGACGATGCGCTTATGGATCTCGCTGACTATGACGACACCGCATCTGCTTATTGGGAATATAATTCATTGGTCAAGGATATGTTTGTGACGTTTTACCATTCTGAAGATATGCTCTATCAGATCTGTCTTGACGGCACGGGACATTGCTTTGAAAGAGACGGTTACAGGTGGACGTCCTTTACCGGTAATCTTCCCGAAGATGCTGAGAGGCTTGACCGTCTTACTGCAGAGCTTCTTGAGGATGAGTGGCGAGCAAACAGGATGCCCGACCTCTTTGACAACATGGATTGGAAAGATTAAAAACTGTCGCCCGACGAGCGACCACAACCTTCAAAAAGTATAGTATAATATGACTGTAAGGTGAAAGCCAAGCAGTCATATTTTAATTTTACGGAGGTAACTCAAATGAAAAACAACATTACAGAAATCGTATTTATCCTTGACCGAAGCGGTTCAATGGCAGGCTTCGAATCGGACACCATCGGCGGCTTCAATTCAACCGTCGAAAAGCAGCGCAAGGAGAAGGGCACAGCGTATGTATCAACCGTGCTTTTCGATAACGTAAGCGAGGTGCTTCACGACCGTGTACCGCTTGAAAAGATCAAGCCCATGACAGACAGGGATTACAGCGTCAGGGGATGTACGGCTCTGCTGGATGCCATCGGTGACGCGATCCATCACATCGGAAACATCCACAAATACGCTCGCTGTGAGGACGTTCCCGAGCACACCATATTTGTCATCACCACAGACGGCATGGAAAACGCCAGCCACCGTTACGACAGCAAAACCGTCAAGAAGATGATAGAACGCCAACAGAAAAAATACGGCTGGGAATTTATCTTCCTTGCTGCAAACATCGATGCTGTTGAAACTGCTTCGAGGATCGGCATCAGACGTGAAAACGCGGCGGATTTCCATCAGGACAAAGCCGGCATGGGATTTATGTACGGTGCCGTTGCAAATGCTATAAGCAGCGTCAGAAACGATCGTCCGCTTGCCTGCTCGGATTGGAGAGCCGACGTGGATAACGATATGAAACGCAGACGCAGAAAGTAATTTTATAAACAAGAATCCCTCACGATACAAGCTTGGGTGCTCACGTCGCGAGGGATCTTTGTATTTTTATATCAGTCTTTCCAGATGAAATTATAGTTAATGGATTCGCCACCGTCAACGAGGATGCTCTGTCCCGTGCAGAAGGTGTTTGTCACGGTTAAAAAATATGCCCACTCTGCGATCTCCTCGGGAGTTGCCCACTTTTTAAGCGGCGTTTCCTCCATGATCTGCGCCCAGAGCACGGGATCGTTCATAACACATTCGTTGAGAGGTGTCAGTACGCCGCCGGGATCAAGACTGTTGCAGGTCGCGCCGAACTTTGCCACACGCATTGCCACGTTTTTGGTGTAAGCGAGAACTCCGCCCTTGCTTGCACAGTATTCGGGAAATTCCGCGCCCGTGTGTGCACTTGCCGAGCCGATGTTCAGTATGGACTTGATGCTTTTCTGTACGCCGTAACGCTCGGTGATATATATAAGAGACTTCAGATTGATGTCGATATCGTCCTCGTTCTGTGTCCCTGCGTTATTGATGAGAATGTCAACGTCCTGCACGTCGGGGAGCTTTTCGCGGTCTCTGACATCACATATATAATGCGTATACTGTGCATGGTCGATGCTTTTTTCCTGACGGTCTATTCCGATAACGCTGTGACCTTTTGAGAGAAACAGCTTGGCGACCGCTTTGCCGATACCCTGTGTGGTTCCGGTTATCAATACCTTCATTTCAGATTCTCACTTTCAATATATTCAAGATACTCTTTTCCGATATTATTTTTCTTCCATCTTTTCACAACACGGTAACCGATGGGAGAGAAAACGATCTCCATGATAAGCTCCGCAACTGCACCGGTCAGCGCACAGGTTGCACACTGAAGCACCGTCCAGTGAAAGCCGTCCCAAAATATGGGTGCAAAGCCGACAAAAACGATGAGCGAAAAGATAAAGTTATCAAAAAACTGACCGATAAAGGTTGAAATATAAGAGCGCATCGCGTATGCAAGCTTGCCGTCCGGATTTTTTTCGAACGCCTTGCCGATCATGAAATTGAGCATATTATTTATAAGTGCCGAGGAAAGGAACGCAATCGTGCTTCCGAGCAGAATGAACCATGTACCGCCGAAAATTCCGTTAAAAGCCGTGTAATCGTTTGCATTTGACGGAATGATGCTTGCGACGAAAAAGATAAGACAGGTCAAAAGATTTATCGCTGCAGCAAGCACGGAAATACGGTTGGATGCCTTCGGACCGAAATGCTTTGTTATGATGTCCATGCACATAAAAGACAGCCAGGAGATGAGTATTCCGCCGTCAAGTGCGATCCAGTCGAGCTGAAGGAGAGTTTTATTTGCAAGCAGATTCATGGAAACAACACTTATGACAAAGAGTGTCATAACGGTTGCAGGGATATTCCTGAGCAGGACAGACATTCGTTTTTTTTCTTTTTTAAGCCATGTTTTTATTTTTGTCATTTCAAAATTGCCTTTTGTTTATTCTTAATATTAATAATTTATTTTATCATGCGGCGGCGGTTTTGTCAATAGATACAGTGGAAACGTTGCTCTCTGATACATGGTAAAACACGTGAAATATTCGAAAAATTTACACAAAACACATAGACAAACCCTGAAAAGCATGATATAATGTATACGTTCAATAGCAAAACATCTTTGAAAGGACGTTTAAATAATGATAACAGAGCTTAACGAAATACACCGCAAATCCGCGTTCATATGCGATATGGACGGTGTTATATACCACGGAAACCGTCTGCTTCCCGGTGTTCCCGAGTTTGTGAAGTGGCTTTCCGATAATAATAAGGATTTTCTTTTCTTAACAAATTCCAGCGAACGTGCTCCCCGTGAGCTTGCGCAAAAGCTCGGCAGAATGGGACTTAACATAACAGAGGATCATTTCTACACAAGTGCACTTGCAACGGCATCCTTCCTTGCTTCACAGTGTCCGGGAGGAAGCGTTTACGTCATCGGTGAGCCGGGACTTGTCAATGCACTCTATGATGTTGGCTTGTCCATGAACGATTATAATCCCGATTATGTTGTTTTCGGTGAAACCCGTTCGCTTTCATATGAAAAGATCGAGCGTGCGGTTGACCTTGTTCTCAAGGGTGCAAAGCTTATAGGAACGAATCCGGACGTTACAGCTCCCGGTGAGCGCGGTATCATTCCTGCCTGCTCGGCACTTATCTCGCCCATCGAGCTTGCAACGTCAAGAAAAGCTTACTATGTCGGCAAAC
Source organism: Clostridia bacterium (assembly GCA_017466685.1). GTDB lineage: Bacteria > Bacillota > Clostridia > Oscillospirales > CAG-272 > Flemingiibacterium. Next base: position 6,536 of record JAFTTS010000015.1, on the reverse strand, counting down.
CCAATCCGCTTATGATGCGTCACGCACTCAAAAAGCTTGGTGCAGACCGTGCAGATGCGGCAATCATCGGCGACAGAATGGATACCGATATTATCGCAGGTATCGAATCGGAGCTTGACACGGTTCTGGTGCTTTCGGGTGTTACAAGCCTTGAAACTCTGCAGAATTTCCCGTACCGTCCGAGATATATTCTGAACGGTGTCGGTGACCTCTCGAAGGACGAGGTTGAAATAGGCGAATAAAAATTTACGGTGGTATTCCCGAGCTTGAGAGTACCACCGTTTTTTTATTTATTTTGGGAATTTGTTGCAGTTCGCTTGTAAACTATCAGCGCAAGCACAACGGCACATATGCCCGATATGGCTTTTGCCGCAAGCATCGGTGCTATGTAAGCTTCATCATAGGTAAGCGTGAACGCAAGATGGTCACCAAGCAGACAGCCTGCCGGCACAATGAATGCCGCATTCAACATGATGCCTTTTTTGTCCATGTCCTGATTCATCATATCGAAAACAGGGGGTGCTGTGACGATAATTGAGAGAAATCCTGTCGATGCCATGCTGCCGACTCCCATTTTTTCCGAAAGCTTTGCAAGCGGCTTTTTGAATATGCGTGAAACGATATACATAAGAGGAAACGCACCTGCAAGTATGACCGAAATACTGAAGCAGATCATAACGGCGTTTTCAATCGGTGCAAGCCCTCCGATTATCTGTTCTCCGGCAAGGAAATTTACGATTCCGAGCAACAGACCTATAACCAGGGCGATCGTAATCAAACGACCGAAAACGGAGAAGATCTTAACGCAAACCTTCGGGCAAAACCAGAGTCCGAGCGCGATGATTGCCGCAAAAATGATCAGCGGAAGCATATTTAAAATAAGCGTCAGAATCGGGATACGGCAGATAAGTCCGCCGACAAAGCAGCCGACGGGGATTGCAACCGTGCCGCAGAGAAGGCCTAAGAAAAGCTCGTTGTGGTGTTCCTTTTTAACAACTCCGATCGAAAAGGGGATATAGAACGAGATAAGTCCTCCCATCATCGAGGAAACAACATAAGCGTTAAAGCCGCCGATTGCCGTATCCTTTGCCGCCTTGACGGATAACTCTGCGCCACCCATGTCGTTTGCAAAGAGGGATGCCGTGATTATTGACGGATCGATATGGAGAACGTTATAAAACTTATCGAAAAGCGGTTCGAGTAAGCTTGCGATAAGGGGAGATATAACGATTATGCCGATCATTGAGAGGGCAAGTGTTCCGAGCAGTGTGAAGCCGCGCTCAAACTCCTTGCCGATTCCGAGACGGTTTCCGAAAAGATAGTCAACTGCGCCGAATATGGCGAAGATGAGCATTATTAACGAGAGTGTGTTCATGGGTGTGCCTTTCGTGGGAGTGATTTTTTATGCTGTTAAATGGGCAGTTATCAAGACTGCTTGCAGATATTATACCAAATGCGGGTATGATTGTCAATATAATTATCATCAAATTTCTCTGTCCTCGCATATTTTCCGTGACCGCTAAATAGAATGATACCGTACAATCAAAAAACGGAGGACAGAACAATGACGGAAGCATATTACACAGAGGGAACTCTCCTTAACACCGAGAAAAACCGCGAATACATATCAAGCCTTGAGGGACTTGAAAGGGCTATGCATGAGGGACGTATACTCGAAGCAGTCGCAGTGAGAGCACACGGTGCACAGACGCTGACGGTCGAGCTTGGCGAATTATACGGAACGATAGAAAAAAACGAGGTTCAACTGACAAACGGTGAGGCGGTAAAGGATATTGCGGTCATAACGCGAGTCGGAAAGCCTGTCTGCTTTAAGGTTACAGGCATCGAACGCAGACGTGTCGGAGAACCGATAATAACGCTTTCACGCCGTGCGGCACAGTTTGAGTGTGCAAAGCATTATCTCGCAGGACTTTTACCCGGTGACGTTATCGATGCAAAGGTGACGCATCTTGAGCATTTCGGTGCATTTGTCGATATCGGCTGCGGAATCGTTTCGCTTTTGTCGATAGACTGTATGTCGGTTTCGCGTATAACACATCCTGCGGATCGTCTGTCTGTCGGCTCGCAGATAAGCGTTGTTGTCCGTGCGATCGATAAGGACAGCACGGGACTTCCGACACGTTTGTTTGTAACGCGACGTGAGCTGCTCGGCACATGGGAGGAAAATGCGGCGCTCTTTTCGGTTGGACAGACAGTGACGGGCATTGTGCGCAGTGTTGAGCCGTACGGTATCTTTGTTGAGCTTACGCCGAATTTGGCGGGACTTGCTGAGTACCGTGATGATGTATCGGTTGGTCAGACGGCGGCGGTTTACATAAAAAATATCATCCCCGAGAGGATGAAGGTGAAGCTTGTTATAATCGATCCGCAGAGGGGAATCGCACCGCAAAACGGAAAAGACAACATAATCTGCAGTGACGAGCGACATATTACACACTGGAAATATTCGCCCGAGGAATGTGAGCGAGTGGTCGAAACCGTGTTTGAATAACAGAAAATTTGAAAAAATGCCAAAAACCTCTTGCAATTTGTTAGAAAATAGTGTATAATAATACCAAGTAACAAATATAGGAGGAACAATATGAACTCTAACCTTATCATAACAATCGGAAGACAATACGGCAGTGCAGGACGTCATATCGGCGAGGAACTTGCCAATAAGCTTGGTATCAAGTTTTATAATAACGATCTTATAAAGTTAGCAGCCGAAAAAAGCGGTATGGCACACCATGTTCTCGGTGAAGCTGACGAAAAGGCGACAAACAGCCTTCTTTACACTCTCGCGATGGGCAGCTCATTCTGGGGCGGAAACGCAGGCGTGGCTTTTGATATGCCGATCAATGATAAGCTGTTCATAACGCAGTCCGATATAATAAAAGAGCTTGCAAACGAAGGTCCTGCGGTATTCATCGGAAGATGTGCGGATTATGTTCTGCGTGACTATCCGAACCTTATAAAGGTGTTTATCTATGCCCCGCTTGAGTTCCGCTGTCAGCACGTTGCGGAGCTTCACGATGTCAAGCCCGAAAAGGCAAAGGACATCATTATAAAGACTGACAAGCGCCGTGCGAATTATTACAATTATTACACCGGTCAGAAATGGGGTAAGCTTGAGAATTTCGACCTTGCGATCGACTCTGCAAGACTCGGTATCGAGCCCACTGCCGATATGCTTTGTCAGTATGTTGAATTTTACAAAGCACACTGCATGAAATAAAGCGTGAAAATAAAAACAACTGCCTGTACAACATTTTGAAGTGCAGGCAGTTTTTCTTATGGCTTGGATTTTAAATAACTTCCGAAGCTAACTTTTCAATTGCAAGTCCCGATTTGTAGCGTTCAAGGAACTTTTCGAAATCGGCGATCTCGGCTTCACTTGCGGCAACGGTTGTCTTTTCTGTGACAGCGAAGATATCATCAAGCATTTCGGCGAGTGTGCCTTTACCGTATGCCGTATAGAGTGCGAGCAGTGCCACACCCCATGCGCCGCCTTCACCTGCGTTTTTCATTACGGTTACAGGTGCACCGAGTGCCGCTGACATCGCGCTCTGACCGACAAACTCTGCCTTGAAAAAGCCGCCGTGACCGCAAACCGAGGTGAGAGTTACGTTTTCTTTACGAAGTGTATCCATGCCGATCGCGAGTGTTCCGAGTGAGGAATAGATCTGCATCTTCATGAAGTTTGCAAGCGTCAGTTTACCCTCCGGAAGTCTTGCAACGAGCGGTCTGCCTTGTGTTACGCCGACTATATGCTCTCCCGAGAGAAAATTATAGCCAACGAGTCCGCCGCAGTCCGAGTCGCCGTCAAGCGATACATTAAAGAGTGCATCAAACAGCTTGCCGCCCGAGAGGTTACCGCCGCCGAGCTTGATCGCTTCCTCGATGAAACTCGTCCAGGCGTTGATCTCGGAGGTGAAGTTGTTAACGTGCACCATCGCGACGGGATCTCCTGCAGGTGTCGTTACAACGTCGATCTCGCTATAGTAGTTGTCCATATTCTTTTCAAGCACCGCCATGAGAAATGCGGATGTACCTGCCGAGACGTTTGCCGTGTGAGGAGCGATGCTGTTGGTTGCAACCATTCCCGTACCGCCGTCACCCTCGGGAGGACAGAGCTTACATCCGGGCTTCAGTGTACCTGTCGGATCGAGCATGAGTGCACCTTCGCTTGTCAGTACACCTGCATCCTTGCCTGCGGTGAGTGCCATCGGGAGCAGGGAAGCGAAGTCTGTGGTAATGCCATGTGCGGCAAGACGCTCGTTGAAATCGGCGAGCATTTTTTTATTGTAATCGCCGTTTTCGATGGGGAACATACCCGAAGCGTCACAGATGCCGAGCACCTTTTTACCCGTCAGCTTATAATGCACGTATCCTGCAAGAGTTGTGAGGAAGGTTACATCCTTCACGTGCGGCTCACCCTTGAGGACTGCCTGATAATAATGTGAGACACTCCAACGCTGGGGAACATTGAATTTAAAGAGAGAAGAAAGCTCACTTGCCGCTTCCTCTGTTGCTGTGTTACGCCAGGTCCTGAATGGGACGAGCAGGTTTTCGTTCTTATCAAATGCGAGATAACCGTGCATCATCGCGGAAATACCGATCGCCGCAACCTCGGTTATATCCTCGCCGAATTTTTCCTTGTAATCCTTTGCAAGGGATGCGTAGCTTTCGCGAAGTCCTTCCCACACAAGCTCAAGCGAGTATGTCCAGTATCCGTCGCGAAGTACGTTTTCCCATTCGTATCCACCCGATGCGAGGACGTTTGCATCCTTATCGATGAGTACAGATTTTATTCTTGTTGAGCCGAGCTCAATTCCGATAACAAAATTATTTGTCAAGATTTGTCATCCTTTCGTGTCAATAATTGCTAAAAAGTCCCGTAGTAAAAGGAAATTTTGGACTTTTGCGCTTTCATTGTAACATATATTTCCGAAAAAATCAAGCGTTTTTTATAATATTATAAATGATATCTTCACTTGACAAATACCATTGTGTGTGGTAAAATATTTTTATACGGTTAATATCTGCCGTACAATATAATAATAACCTATTTTGGAGGAAAAGAAAATGTTACACGGAAATGCTATAGTCGGACAGTCCGGCGGTCCCACAGCGGCGATCAATGCAACTCTTGCAGGCGTTATCAGAGGCGCATTTGACTGCGATGCAATTGACACAATATACGGTGCTTTCAACGGCGTTGAGGGTATGCTTGCGGGAACGATCTGCAATCTTAATGAGGTTTTCGCAAACCGCGATGACCTGCGTGTACTTTGTGCAACTCCCGCGGCGGCACTCGGCTCCTGCAGAAAGAAGCTCCCGAAGCTTGACGACGAGGCAGGCAAGGCTACTTACGAAGCACTTGTTGAATTTTTCAAGAAGAACAACATCCGTTATTTCTTCTATATCGGCGGTAACGACTCGATGGATACCGTTGCAAAGCTGACAGCATATCTTGCAGACAAGGACTGGGAAATGCGTGTTATGGGCGTTCCGAAAACCATTGATAACGACCTTGTTGGTACAGACCACACTCCCGGCTTCGGTTCGGCTGCAAAGTACATCGCCGCAACCATGCAGGAAATAATCCGCGATACTGCGGTTTACACTGTTAAGGCTGTTACAATCGTTGAGATCATGGGACGTGACGCAGGCTGGCTCACAGCATCCGCAGCACTTCCGGGACGTATCTGTGATGTTACTCCCGACCTCATCTATCTCCCCGAGCGTACATTCGATATGGATAAGTTCATTGAGGACGTCAATGCGGCATTTGCAAAGCATCCGAATGTAGTTGTTGCGGTTTCCGAGGGCGTGAGATTCGCAGACGGAAGATATGTCGGCGAGGGTACACAGAGCGGTGCAACCGATGCGTTCGGTCACAAGTATCTCTCGGGTACAGGCAAGGTGCTTGAGCAGGCTGTACGCGACCGTATCGGCTGTAAGGTTCGTTCGATCGAGCTTAACCTTATGCAGAGATGTGCTTCTCACATTGCATCGAAGGCTGACCTTGACGAATCGCAGTGCGTTGGTGCGGCGGCTGTAATGGCGGCGGCAAACGGCGAGTCCGGTAAGATGATGTGCTATGTACGCGACGGCGGTGACGCTTACAGTGTACACGTTGAAAGCGGTGATATCGCGCAGATCGCAAACAAGATCCGCGAAGTGCCGGATGAGTACATCAACGCCGAAGGCAACGGAATCACCGAGGCTGGTATCGATTACATTCTTCCGCTTATCCAGGGTGAGCCCGAGCAGTTCTACGAGAACGGTCTGCCGAGACATTTTGTTATAAAGAGATAACTCCAAAAAAATGAGCAGTTCGCAGTAAAATGTGGACTGCTTTTTGTTATATGATATGACAGCACGAAATCAACCGGACGTTGTATTTTTTTGCATTGATTATATCAACGAAAAAGTGTTTGACATATACCACTGACAGTGTTACAATCAAATTGCATTAACTTTTTGCAGATGAAAGGAATCATGTTATGGATAATAAGCTGCATATTATG
>JAFTTS010000014.1 GCA_017466685.1 Clostridia bacterium | reverse complement strand
GCAACATATATAAGCGCCATAATGAAAACGGGCAGTATAAAGGCAAGTCCGATGTGATGCATACCGTCAAGCGGCGAGATGGTTTTCTGAATCCACAGCGGTAATTTGCGTTTCGGTAATGTAACAGATGCCGCCATCGGCTTTTCTGGCGTTTCAACCGTCTGTACGGACGAGACGGGAGTATTGTTTTCTTCCATAACCGTAACCTTTCTTCAATTAATATTATGTATGGTTAATCCGCACGATCATCCTCATGAAGAACGCGGCGAATACTTTTTTCGAGCTTGATCCTGGGCAAGGTGAGATCGCGTCCGCAATGAGAGCAAACGATACGAATGTCACTTCCGACGCGAGCCACGCGGAAATGTACACTTTTTTGCGAACAGGGATGCGGTTTTTTCATTTCGAGAATATCGCCGACAGCAATTCGCACTATCTCAGGCACAGTAACACCTCCCAAAAATACGTATACATAGATAAGTATATCACATTTTCCGCCGATTGTACAGTCTTTTTTCAAAAAAACACAATATTATCACCCATAGGAAAAAATTACATGAAGAAAAACTTGATTTTTTTCGGAAAACCTATTGACAAGCAGGAATTGATGTGGTATAATATTGTCCGTTGAATAAATCCATTGGGGATTTGTGTAATGGCAGCACGACAGACTCTGACTCTGTTTGTGGGGGTTCAAATCCCTCATCCCCAGCCAGAAAAACTCCAACTTGTTTGTCGCAGGTTGGAGCTTTTTGTTCGTGTTGGAGTTTTTCAATGATATCCGTTCCTTGCAGAACGGGTGATATACCTTCGGCATGATATCGCACTTCGCGCGATGATATACGCTTCGCGTATGAAGGAACGGATATTATATCACATTTGCCTTGGCAAATATATCATACGGTGTCAGCCGTATATCATATCGTGCAAGCGATATATCATTTAATCACAAAAAAGAGGTACACATTTATGAACACCAAAACCATCATGATATTCGGAGACAGCTATTCAACCTATGAGGGACACATTCCCGAGGGTTACGCCGTTTACTATTCGGGACACCGCGAAAAAGAACCCGATGTTTCAAGCGTAAACAAAACCTGGTGGGGCAGACTGCTCGAAGCAACAAGCTCGACGCTCGTACAAAACAACAGCTGGTCGGGTTCAACCATCGGCTACACCGGATATAATAACGAGGACTGCGCGGGTAGCTCATCGTTTATATACAGATTCAGAAAGCTCAAAAACGAAGGCTTCTTTGAAAATAACAAGATCGACACACTTTTCGTTTTCGGCGGCACTAACGACAGCTGGTCGGGTGCACCGCTCGGTGTGCTGAAATATGAAAACATAGAGGAAAGCGACCTCTATTTCGTGCTTCCTGCAATCGCGCATTTTGCAGAACAGCTCACAGAGACGCTTCCCGACACAAAAATAGTATTCATTGCAAACTGTGACATCAAGAGCGCGATCACCGATGCAATGAAAAGCGTTTGTGAGCGTTACGGTCTTGTTTTTGTCGCACTTTCGGATATTGACAAACTGAACGGTCACCCGACTGAGCTCGGCATGGAGCAGATATGCGAGCAGGTGCTTGCCGGTACCCGGTGAAAAACCCCATAAGGTGTCACAATGTCAAATCACAAAAAAGCCTATCTTGAAATAACGAACGTCTGCAACTTAAGCTGTGCATTCTGTCCCGGAACGACGCGGCCTGCACACACTCTCACCGAGGATGAATTTGTAACGCTTGCAAACCGTGTCAAGCCTTGGGCAGAATATCTTTATTACCACCTCATGGGCGAGCCGACCGCACATCCGTTGCTTCCGAAATTCATAAGCATCGCATCAGACCTCGGCTTCAAATCGATCATCACCACAAACGGTACATTATTAAAAAGTCGCGGTGACGCAATCATCGCCGCAAAACCGTACAAAATCAACATCTCCCTGCACGCATTCGAGGCAAATCCTCCGGGTATGTCGTTTGACGAATATATAAACAGCTGTCTTGATTTCGCCCAAAACGCCGCCGACTCGGGTATCATTACCGTCCTGCGCCTTTGGAATTTGGACGGCAAAGCAGACGGCGCATTAAATGAAAAAAATGACTCCATCCTCGCTGCGATGCATAAAACATTCCCCGACGAATGGACGAAAACACGTTCAGGCGAGCGCATTTACGACCGTGTATTTCTCGAATGGGGAGATAAATTCGATTGGCCCGATCCGACGGGTGATATCATAAACGAGAACGGCTTCTGTTACGGTCTGCGCGATCAGATCGGTGTCCTCTGTGACGGCACGGTAGTTCCCTGCTGTCTTGACCACAACGGTGACATCCCCCTCGGCAACCTTTTTACGCAGACACTCGATGAGATACTTGCGTCTCCCCGATCAAAAGCCATATACGACGGCTTCACGGCACACAAATGTAACGATAACCTCTGCAAACGCTGTATGCGAGCAGGATATTATAGGGCGTAGCTTGTTCGGCGTACCGACATTTGTTCCCCTCCTCAAGGGGCGGAGCGAACCCTCATCCGTCTCACTGCGTTCGACACCTTCCCCCAAGGGAAGGCTTTAGGTTAGTCGGAGTGGCAAAACGCAATTCACCTGCACAAACTAACTTTTTTCCAGTGAAAGAAACATGGGGGCAAAGCCGCCCTCGTAAGGTGGCGGCTCGAGGGGTACAGGTGTCAAAGCGAATCCGGAGCCGCAGGCGGAGTTGAGCGCAATCCGGCGTAGGCAAAGGAAAGAGGGAGAGCTCGAGTGCACTTGCCGAAGGCAATGTGCTAAGGAACACCTTCGCGCCAGCGTTGGTTGTCGTCCCTCTCGAATTTACGCAAAGTTCGAAGCACCGCACATCACCCTTTCCAAAAACAAAAAGAAAGAACTGTCCCAAAAAACGAGACAGTCCTTTTTGTTTATATAGCTTATTTCTTGTAAAGCGGACCGTAGGTTGCACAAGCTCTGTAGTCCTGACCGTCCTTGTCCATACCGAACGCATTCCAAGCTGCAGGACGGTAGATCTGCTCCTCGGGCACGTTGTGCATACATACAGGAATACGGAGCATCGAGCACATTGTGATAAGGTCTGCACCGATGTGACCGTAAGAGATAGCACCGTGGTTAGCACCCCAGTTCATCATTACCTCATAAGCTGTCTTGAACGCGGACCCATCCTTGCCGTCGCAGCGAGGTGCGAACCATGTGCAAGGCCATGTGGGATTGGTGCGCTCCATAAGTGTGTCGGAAACCTCATCGGGAAGCTTTACAGACCAACCCTCGGCAATCTGAAGAACCGGGCCGAGTCCCTTAACGAGATTGAGACGGATCATTGTGCAGGGCATTTCCGCTTTGGTCGTAAAGTGGCTGGAGAAGCCGCCGCCACGGAAGTTATCCTGACCTGCCTCACACCAAACGGTAGCGTCGGTCATCGTCTTGATATCCTCATCGGTAACCTCCCACCACTTCTTCATGGTAGCGTTGCCGTTCTCATCTGTGCATACGCCGGAAGCATCAAGACAAGCAGCACCCGAGTTGAGAAGGTGGATAATACCGTTCGATTCAGCCGCCTTGCCCTCAAGCTTGTAACCGGTAACGCGCTCGGTTGCCTCGCCGGACCAGTATGTACGAACGTCAGCGAAGATCTGTGCACGGTGTGTAAGCAGACGCATCATCAGCATACCCATGCCGTTGAGAATGTCGTTCTCGGTTGCGAGAGTGTAAGGCTCACGTGCGCCCTCATAGTCGAATGTGGACGACAGAAGTGCCTCGGGATAGTCACAGTTCGGCCAATGGTCAGTCCACTGACGCTGTCCCTGGAAACCGCCGGCAATAGCATTGTGTCCAACCTTTTCTTCAACAAAAGCATCCGGAAGATTCTGGTTGCCTGCCATAAGGTCCTTGATGATGCAGTACATCTTAACGGTAAACTCCCACTGCTTTTCCTTTTCTTCGGGAGTGAACTTGATGCGAACCTTTTCGCCGAGGAATTCAACCTCCTCGGGATTGTCGTCACGTCCCTCCTTGCAGTGTTCCTTTGTCCATGCAAGAGCCTTCTGATATTCTTCCTCGTTGTAAATACCCTCTTCCATGCGGCGAAGGATCTCAACCTCGTCAACGGATTCAACACGCATACCGAAGTATTCTTCCATCATGTCCTGATCCATGATCGAGCCTGCAATACCCATACACTGCGAACCGATCTGGAGATAGCTCTTACCTCTCATGGTCGCAACTGCAACAGCCGCACGACCGAAGCGAAGGAGCTTTTCCTTTACGTCCTCGGGCATCTCTGTAACCTGATCGCGGTCCTGAACCTCATGACCGTAAATACCGAATGCGGGAAGTCCCTTCTGTGCATGACCTGCAAGAACTGCAGCAAGATATACTGCGCCGGGACGCTCGGTGCCGTTAAAGCCCCAAACACCCTTGATCGTATGAGGATCCATATCCATAGTCTCGGAGCCGTAGCACCAACAGGGAGTTACGGAAAGGGTGATCGAAACGCCCTCTTTCTTGAACTTATCAGCACACGCAGCAGCCTCCGGAACACGTCCGATGCAGGTGTCTGCCATAACGACCTTAACGGGCTCACCGTTGGAATAGTAAAGATTCTCCTCAAAGAGCTTCTTAGCGGATTCTGCCATAGCCCAAACCAGGGGCTCAAGTGACTCACGCATCATCTGAGGGCCGCGACGACCGTCAACGATGGGGCGAATACCGATTACGGGATAATCGCCGATGTATCTGTTCTTTGCCATGGTAATATACCTCCAAAAAATATTTACTTGATTAATTTGACGTCAAAATAGAAAGTGACGCCAATTATTTCATTGTACATAACTAATATACCATATCACCGCAAAAAAATCAATGTACTTTTTATTAAAAATATGAATATTTCGGTATTTTTTGAGTTTTTTATTGTACCCTTTGGCATAAATATCCTAAAACTATTGACTTTTTATCGCGTACTGCTTTAAAATAATTAGTAATAACACCTTTAATGAAACACCACTCGGAGGAATCCGGTATGAACTTTTTCCGCCGCAGACCGCTTGCACTGATAATCGCGCTTTTCCTTACCATGAGCACCGTATCGGCATTACTGCCCGCATCGGTAAAGCTCGTTCTGATCTGCGTCTGCATCATAGCCGTCCCGATTCTTATTCTTTTAACAAGAAAATTTGAAATAAAACAGATATGCAACATATCCTCTGCAGCGTTCATCAGCACAGCTTCGGCATTTATGATATGCAGCATACTTCTTTCTTACGCTTATTACGACGCATACGCCGGCAAATACGCCTCCCTGAAATCGGAGACTGTTCGCGCAAATGTGACAAGCGTTGAATACAGCACCTCATACAGTGCACTTTATTCTGTAAAGCTTGAATCCTTAAGCGGAGAAGCATCGGGCGCAAATGGACTTGTCTATTCCGAAACCGCGATCTCACTCTCGCCCGGAGATACCTTTGAAGCAACCCTTGAATTTGTCCCATTCGAGGAATTTTACGGGAATTATACTTTTCCGAAGCTTAACTATCTCTCAGACGGATATGTCTTTACAGCAAATATGACCGGCAGCGTCAAAACCGTCGGCGAAATGAAAAGCATCGGTGTTCGGCTGAGCGAGCTTCGGAAAAGCTTCAGCGCGAAAATGTCACTTTATCTCGACGATGATGCCGCTTCTCTCGCCGATGCTCTGTTTCTCGGGGAGCGTAACGGTCTTGACAAAATTTACCGCGATTTTAACCGTATCGGCATTGTACACCTGCTTGCGCTGAGCGGTCTGCACCTCGCCATACTTGACAGAATGATCTCAAAAATCCTCGAAAAACTTGGAGTCCGCCCAAGACAACGCGATATTTTCGTCCTCATCTTCATTGTTTTTTATACAGCATTAACCGGATTTCTCATGTCTGTAATGCGTGCGGCAATCATGCTGATAATAGCACGGCTTGCCATGTTTGTAAGCCACGATGCAGACAGAATAACAACGCTTTTCGTCGCCTGCGGTCTGATCGTTCTGGTGAGTCCCGGTGCGGTTTTTGACGTATCACTGCAGCTTTCGTTTTTCTCAACACTCGGAATTTTAGTCATGGCGGAAGCAACGGGCGCACGTTTCAGAAAAAGACCGTATGACGAGACAAAGCAACGCTCCATCGGCTTTCGTATCATGAGGATCTGTGAGTCGGCACTGCTCTCACTCGCCGCGGTTATGTTCATATTGCCGCTGCAATGGCTCTATTTCGGAGAGGTCTCGCTTCTTTCCGTGCCGGCGACACTCATCATGTCCGTTTTCTGTGAGGGCTTGCTCGTGCTGATTCCGATATATCTGGTCTTTTCTTTGGTCGGCGGACATTTCATCTGCGGCGGACTTGCCTGGGCGATAGAAATTTTAACTAAAATATGCACTTCCCTTTCCGGATGGCTCGCCTCATTTCTCGCGCCGATCTCACTTAAATATCCGTTCGCACTGCCGATCATACTGATCTGTCTTGCCGTTATTATCATCATGATGATAAAGAACGTCCCGAACTGGTTTTATGCGCTGATTCCGTTCGGTATCGCAAGCGTAATATTCCTTACGTGTACAGCAGTATATGAAAATATTCACATGAGCGATGTCACGCTTGACTATATAAATGACACATCGGGCGACGTACTGATCGCCGTTGCCGAGCGTAACGCAATGGTGATCGATATTTCAGAGGGATCAAGCGGCATTTATTACGATTGTATACAGAATCTTGGCAGAAACAAGATCACCGAAATCGACACCGTTCTTTATACGCATATTCACAGAAGGCACGTAAACTCACTTCGGAAAATACTCAACAAGCGTGTCATAAAGCGCATACTTCTCCCAATGCCGACAACAGAATATGACAAATACATAACGCTTGAAATATGCACCATCGCCGAGAAATACGGAACAGAAGCCGTGTTATATTCAAACTCGGGCGAAAGCAGCTTCACATTCGGAAGCCTATCCGTAACGCTCCCGGAAGCGGCTAAGCTGAAACGCTCAACACATCCGCTCATGACGCTTCTCATTGAGCATGGTGACACCGACGTCGCATACATCGGAAAAAGCGCATGGGAGGACGAGGCGGTCATACGCGATGTAAAGGATGCAGAGCATATGATTTTCGGCACGTGCGGTCCGAAGATAAAAGCTGTGCCAAGCGATGATTTCGCAAAAAATGCAAAGGTTATCTGTATTCCGACGGACACGCTTTTATCTGAGCTGTCGCCGTGGATTGACACGTTCGGCGGAACGCTCATCGGCGAAGACCGTTTGAAAATTGTTCTTTCGGACTGATGCAGCTATCCCACCAAAATGTTAGTTCGAGCTGCAAACATCGTTTCGCTCCTCCGACTAACCAAAAGCCTTCCCTTGGGGGAAGGTGGCGAGCGTAGCGAGTCGGATGAGGGTAATTTTGACGGAGAGGGTAATTTCGAAGTGTGCTGCTTCGACCTTTGCGTAATACATGAGGGGAGCAGGAACCAGCTGCGCAGTTTCCTATTCCCCTCAAACTCCCCTTTGCACCTCCTTGCCATCGCCCGACTTGCGCTCAGTTCGCTAACGCTCACAATTCGCTTTGACACCTGTACCCTTTGAGCCACCACCTTGCGAGGGCGGCTTCGCTCCCGTGTTTCTTTCACTACAAAAAAGTTAGTCCGAGCCGCAAACATCGTTTCACTGCTCCAACTAACTTTGCCTCGCCCTTTGGGAGAGGTGTCGAGCGCAGCGAGACGGAGAGGGTAACTTTGTCGGAGAGGGCAACTTTGACGGATGAGGGCAAATCACGGCGAGAGTTGGTTCCTGTACCCCAAAGAATAAAAATATTATAATATTTTTAAAAATTCACACTATGTTTGTTGCTTTTGGAGCATAATAGGTGTAAAATTATATTTAATGAAATATTTCCCCGACAAAATACGTCGAAGAAAGTGAGCAGTTAATATGAGCCTTATCAAAAAGCGTATCGCCGACGGCATTAACTTAAATTATATCGAAACAGATAAATTCAAAACAGGATCACTCTCCATCAATTTTATCGCACCGCTCGATTCCTCAAGTGCGGCAAAGAACGCACTCATCCCGAATATACTCATGCGCGGATCGAAAAAATATCCCAATATGGCAGAGATCAATAAAAAGCTCGATTACCTCTACGCCTCAAGCCTCTCTGCACGTAACATGAAACGCGGTGAAATGCAGATATTCGGTCTCGGCGCAGGTATGATCGACTCCGCATACGCAATGAACGGCGAGGATATCATCGCAGAGGTGACCGATTTTGTCGGCGAGATACTCTTTAACCCGATAACAAACGGCAACGCCTTCGACACAGCGTACACCGAAAGCGAAAAAAGCAACCTCATCGACGCAATCAAGGCAAAGATCAATAACAAAACCTATTACGCACGTCAACGCTGTATACAGGAGATGTGTAAAAACGAACGCTTCGGACTCGATGAAACAGGCACAGTCGATGACGTCACAGCGTGCACAGCCGAGAACCTTTTCGCACATTATAAAACTGCGCTCGAAACCTATCCCGTCGAAATCTTCTTCGTCGGAAAATGTGACATCGACGCACTCGGTGAAAAGCTTGCAGAAATGTTCGCAAAGACCAACCGCAAACCGATCGCGATCCCGAAAACAGAGGTCATACGCTCCTGTGATAAACCGAAAACCATCACCGAGGATATGCCCGTTAACCAGGGCAAGCTGACGATCGGCTTCCGCTCGGGAATAACGCTCGGCGATGATGATTACCCGGCACTTATGATGTTCAACGAGGTGTTCGGCGGCGGAGTTACCTCCAAGCTCTTTATGAACGTCCGCGAAAAGATGAGCCTCTGCTATTACTGCGCGAGTGCACCCGATGCAACCAAGGGACTGCTCACCGTCGCAAGCGGAATCGAGGTCGATAAACGTGACATCGCCGAAAAAGCGATATTCGACCAGCTTGAAGCGGTACGTGCAGGCGACCTCACCGATGAGGAAATAACAAGCGCAAGAATGGGACTTGTCAACAATTACCGTGAGCTTACAGACAGCGCAAGAGGACTTGAAACCTGGTATCTCGGCAGAGCACTTGCAGGTCTTTCCGATACGCCCGATGACGTTATAGAAGCACTGTCTAAGGTGACACGTGACGATATCGTTGCTGCGGCGAAAAAGGCATCGCTCGACACGGTATATTTCCTTAACGGTACGCTGAAAGGAGCCACAAAAAATGCTTAACGTCACAACCAAGAAAAGTGAATTTTTAAAAGAAGAATATTACACATATAAACACAACAGCGGACTCGACGTTTACGTTTTCCAGAAGAAGCTGTCAACCTCGTATGCACTTTTTGCAACGCGTTACGGCTCGATAGATTCAAAATTCAAGCTCGAGGGCGACAAGGACTTCACGGTAGTGCCGGATGGTATCGCTCATTACCTTGAGCACAAGCTTTTTGAAAACCCGAACGGCGAGGACACCTTCACACGTTACGCAAGATACGGTGCAAACGCAAACGCTTACACGGGCAACACCATGACGGCGTACCTTTTCTCGTGTACTTCGAATTTCAAGGAGTCACTTGAGATACTGCTCGACTTTGTTTCAACCCCGTATTTCACTCCCGAAACGGTTGAAAAGGAACAAGGCATCATCGCGCAGGAAATACGTATGTATGACGACCATCCCTCACGTAAGCTTTACCAGATGATGCTCGAGGCACTTTACGAAAAGCATAACGTCCGCATCAACGTTGCAGGCACGGTCGAATCGATATCGCATATAACGGCGGATATCCTCTATGAATGTTACCGTGTGTTCTATAACCTCTCAAATATGATGCTCATCGTCTGCGGTGACGTAAGCATTGACGAGGTGAACGAGGTCTGCGATAAGGTGTTAAAGGAACAGGCCCCCGCAAACATCATCCGCGACTATCCCGAAGAAAAAGCAGAGGTATATCAGTCCCGAATCGAATGTGAAATGCAGGTTTCAAAGCCGCTTTTCGCAATCGGTATCAAGGATGTTGATATTCCCGACGATCCTATGGAG
Organism: Clostridia bacterium; assembly: GCA_017466685.1. Classification (GTDB taxonomy): domain Bacteria; phylum Bacillota; class Clostridia; order Oscillospirales; family CAG-272; genus Flemingiibacterium. The sequence continues at coordinate 7,934 of JAFTTS010000014.1, read as the reverse complement.
AGAATGAAAAAATCCGCGGCGATGGATATTCTCAATGATGTACTTTTCGGCAAATCGGGTGAGTTTTATAACAAGCTCTATGAGGAGGGTATCATCTCCGGCTCGCTCGATGTCGGTTACGGTATCTGCAAGAGCTATGCAAACAACTCGATCTTCGGTGAGGGTACAGATCCCGATGAGGTTTTTGAGCGCTTCAAGGCGTGCGTCAACGATGCAAAAAAAACCGGGCTCGACCGCGAGGATTTTGAACGCTCCAAGCGTGCACTTTACGCGGCAATGATACGTTGGTTTGACAGCACCGAGGATATCGCGAACAATTTCTTACAGTTCAAGCTCGACGACGGTGACCTTCTCGACTATGCAGACGCGATTGCAAGCGTGACATACGAGGATGCGACCGTACTTCTCGATGCGACATACAAGGATGAATATTACACGCTCGCGATAGTAAAACCGCTCAGAACGGAGGGTGAACAATGATACAGTCATTTCTTGCTAATATTCCCGAGCCGAACATGATCTCGTTTCCGGGACTCGGCATCGGCGAATTTAAGCTTGATCCCGTAGCATTCAAGATACCGCTTCCGTGGACGGAGGGCGAAAGTCACCCTGTTATGTGGTACGGAGTGATCATAACACTTGCTATGGTGATTGGTTTCTTTATCGCACTTCGCAAGGCGAAATTTGAGGGCATCAGTACGGATACAGTCCTCGATCTCGCAATTTATCTCATTATCGCCGCAATAGTCGGAGCAAGACTTTATTATGTTGTGTCAAAAATCGAAAACTTTGACTCATTTTACGATGTCATCGCCATATGGGACGGCGGACTTGGTATATACGGCGGAATCATAGCAGGTGCCCTTACAATATTTATATATACAAAAATCAAAAAGATAAAAACCGCAAAGGTGCTCGATATAGCCGCTCCGGGACTTATAATCGGACAAGCTATCGGACGCTGGGGTAACTTCTGTAACGCCGAGGCACACGGAGTGGTAACCGAGCTTCCCTGGAAAATGGGTATCGCTTACGGTCAATGGACGGATGACACCTGCACACAGCTGACATTCGGTGCAACACATTATTATCATCCCACCTTCCTTTATGAATCCCTTTGGAACATCATCGGCTTTGCACTGATTATGTATTTTTATAAAAAGAAGAAATATGACGGTCAGCCGACGCTTTGGTATCTCGTTTGGTATGGCTTCGGACGCTTCTTTATCGAGGGGCTTCGCACCGATAGTCTTTACTTTATGGAATCGCTTCTCGGACAAACAATACGCGTTTCTCAGCTTGTTGCGGCAATATGCTTCATCGGCGGTATTGCAGCACTGATCGTATTCGGCAGACGCGCCAAGGAACGTGCGATGGAAGCAGAGGAATACGTATCCATCTGCGGCGGAAAGTCGGACGAGGAATCCGATCCGGCGTATGACGTTAAGGCTTCCGCAGAGGAAATGACACAAACGGATACCGCTGAGCAGGCGGAGATTGAAGATAAGGATAGCGAAAGCAGCGTAGAGGAGTGATGTGGGGATTCGAAGTGTGACGCTTCGAGCTTCGTGCCTTCCGAAGGCGGCTTCGCTCCCTTGTTCCTTTACCGCAAAAAAAGTTAGCCCGAGCCGCAAGCTTCGTTTCGCTTTATACGCCACCTCACTGCTCAAATGTAACTTTCCTCGCCGACGTGAGTTGGCGAAAGCAAGCGATTACCGCTGCACGAGCGAATTGTGAGCCGTAGGCGAACTGAGCGTGCCCAGGAGACTTCCCAAGGAAGGTAGGGGGAGTGTGAGGGGGCGGAAAACTGTGGCGTGAAGTGGTTTCTGCCCCCTCACGGCAGTGTCGCCAAGTCGAGCGCTAAAGAAAGGGCGTTCCGCTCCAACCGTGGGAGCACCACCTCAAATCATTTATACAAAACCATTCAATAAAGTTTCTTCAGGCTTTTTCAAAAAAGCTGCATAATTCCCATATAAAACCCATCTACACAAAAACCACCAAGGAGGACAAAACCAATGGCAAACATTATTGACGGAAAGAAAATCGCATCCGAGGTACGTGCGGACATCGCAGCCGAATGTGCGGCACTTAAAGAAAAGGGTATCACACCCGGACTTGCCGTAATCATCGTCGGCGAGGATCCTGCGTCCAAGGTATACGTTAAGAATAAGAAAAAGGGCTGTGAGGAGGTCGGCTTCCATTCGGAGGTTTACGAGCTTCCCGAAGAAACCACCGAGGAGGAATTACTCGCTCTCGTTCATAAACTGAACGGTGACGATAAGATCCACGGCATTCTCGTCCAGCTTCCCCTGCCGAAGCACCTTAACGATGAGGTCATCATTCAGAATATCGATCCGAAGAAGGACGTTGACGCTTTCCATGAGATCAACGTCGGCAAGATAATGATCGGTAATCACGATTTCCTGCCGTGTACACCTGCAGGCGTTATGGTACTGCTTGAGAGAAGCGGCATCGAGGTTTCGGGCAAGGAATGTGTCGTTGTCGGAAGAAGTAACATCGTCGGCAAACCCCAGGCAATGCTCTTACTCCACGCTAACGGTACTGTTACCATCTGCCATTCGAGAACCAAAGACCTCGCCGAGGTCACACGCCGTGCAGACATTCTCGTTGTCGCAATCGGCAAGGCGGACTTCATCACGGGCGATATGGTCAAAGAGGGTGCAGTCGTTATCGACGTCGGTATGAATCGCCGTGCAGACGGCAAGCTGACCGGTGACGTTGACTTCGCGACTGTCGAGCCTAAGGCATCGTACATAACACCCGTTCCCGGCGGCGTTGGTCCGATGACTATCACAATGTTACTTTCCAATACTCTCACCGCGGCAAAGAAGTCTGTCAAATAAATCACAAACCGCCCAAAAAATACTGTTCTTTTTTCTGTTCGATGTGCAAAAGTAACATTGACAAATCACGCCAATTGTGTTACAATATGTGATAGAGATGTTAATTTTAACTCAAAAATGTGAATTTCTATATAAAGTTAACATTTCTACAACCGTTACAACGAAAGGAGGCACATCAGCATGAACCCCTCTCGCAGAACAGTTATCAGAGAATTACTCGCCGAAAAACCGTTCATCGCATTAAAAGAGCTTGAGGCGATCTTCCCCGAGGTTTCGAGCATGACACTAAGACGTGACATCGAATACTTCGAAAAGCAGGGTGAAGCCATCAAGGTGCGCGGCGGTGCACGTTCAATGAAGTACATAACAACCACTATGGAGGATTCCTTCCATAAGCGACTCGGCGAAAACTTAAGCGCAAAGGAAAAGATCGCAAGATGCGCAATCGAGCTTATCGAAACGGGACGTTCCCTTTTCCTCGATTCGGGTACTACGGTACTCACGCTCGCATCTCTGCTCCCCGATGAAAGACACACAATAATAACGACCGGCCCTAATGTCGCTCTTGAACTCATCAAGAAGAAAAAACCGATCGTCAACCTCGTCGGCGGCATGGTAAACCGGGATAATATTTCGATTCTCGGAAGCCAGGCGATCCGTTTCCTCGAAGATATCAATATAGATATCGCATTCATAGTTCCGTCGGGCTTTTCGCTCAAGAACGGTCTGACGAGCGGTAACTATTCCGAATGTGAGCTTAAACGCATGGTCGTTGAAAAGGCACGGCAGGTCGTCGTCCTCGTTGACACCTCGAAGCTCGATCGGAGTCTGCCGTTCACCGTGTGCGGTCTTGATAAGATCCACACGATCGTTGCAAACGATTACCTGCCCGATGATATAACCGAAGCCGCAAGGTCGGCAGGCGTTAACATCATCATCGCGCAGTGATAATTAAAAAAATTTAAAATCAATATGAAAGGAAGATATTAATCATGGCAACCGCAGTAATTATGCCTCGTCAGGGACAGAGCGTTGAAAGCTGTATCATAACCGAGTGGGCCAAGAAAAAGGGCGACACGGTAGCAGTTGGCGACGTACTCTTCTCATACGAGACAGACAAGTCAAGCTTTGACGAAAAATCCGAGGTCGCAGGTACTCTTCTCGAAGTGCTCGCAGCCGAGGGTGATGACGTTCCCTGCCTTGAGGTCGTTTGTATCATCGGCGACGCAGGCGAGGACATCTCCGCACTTATTCCGAAGAAGGATGAAGCAGCTCCTGCAGCAGCACCGGCACCGGAGGCAGCTCCCGCACCCGTTGCAGAAGCAGTGGCAGCACCTGTTGCAGCACCCGCAGCAGCACCTGTTGCAACCGAAGCTACAGGCGACATCCTCCGTATTTCTCCCAGAGCAAAGAAGCTCGCTCTCACAGCAGGCGCAGATCTCTCGAAGGTCGTTGCAACCGGTCCTATGGGCAGAATCATCGAGCGCGATGTAAACGCACTTCTCGACGCAGGCAAGACAACCACCATCGAGGCTGTTGAACGCTTCCTTGCAGGTGAGCGTGTCGTTGTTGAGGATGCTCCCGAGGCAGAGGCAGTGGCAGCAGCTCCCGTTAAGACCACCGGTGGCTACACTGATGTCAAGATCACAAACATCAGAAAGGTTATCGCAAAGTCGATGCACGCTTCCCTCTCCAACATGGCTCAGCTTACTCTCAATGCGTCCTTCGATGCAACCGAGATCATGGCATTCAGAAAGAGCCTCAAGGCAAGCGGCGAAGCACTCGGCATGGCAAACATCACTCTCAATGATATCGTTCTCTATGCCGTTGCAAAGACACTTAAGGATCACAAGGATCTCAACGCTCACTGGCTCGATGACGTTATGCGCGTATTCGATGACGTTAACCTCGGTATCGCGGTTGACACAGAGCGCGGACTTATGGTTCCCACTCTCATGGCGGCTCAGACCATGTCATTAAACGAGCTTTCCGCAAACGCTAAGTCCCTTATCAAGGAGACTCAGGGCGGTTCTATCTCTCCCGACAAGCTTTCCGGCGGTACATTCACTGTTACCAACCTCGGCTCACTCGGCGTTGAGAGCTTCACTCCCGTTATCAATCCTCCGCAGGTTGCAATCCTCGGCGTCTGCACCATCACACAGCGCATCAAGGCTGACGGTACTACATATCCCGCAATGGGACTCTCCCTCACCTTCGACCATCGCGCACTCGACGGTGCTCCCGCGGCTCGTTTCCTCAAGGATCTCTGTGCAAACCTCGAGCACTTCTCGCTCCTGCTTGCAAAGTAATCGGAGGTATCTATAATGTACGAACTTATAATTCTCGGCGGCGGTCCTGCAGGCTATAACGCAGCTGAACGCGCATCGGCAGGCGGACTCTCCACCTTACTTATCGAAGAAAGATCACTCGGCGGTGTCTGCCTTAACGAGGGCTGTATCCCGACAAAGACACTTCTCTATTCCGCAAAGATTTTCGACTATGCAAAGCACAGCGAAGATTACGGCGTAAAGCTCCCTAACGCTTCCATCGACCACGCAGCTGTTGTTGCACGCAAGGACAAGGTTGTAAAGACACTTGTCGGCGGTATCGGTGCAAAGATGAAGCACGGCGGTATCACCGTTGTTAACGGTCACGCTGAGATCAAGGGACGCGACGGCGAAGCATTCAAGGTTGCAGTCGGTGCTGAAACCTATGAAGCACGCAGACTCCTCATCTGTACCGGTTCTTCGGCGGCTGTTCCTCCGATTCCGGGACTTCGCGAGGGCGTTGCATCCGGTTTCGTTAAGACAAACCGCGAGATCCTCGATATGACCACTGTTCCGAAGCAGCTTGCAGTTATCGGCGGCGGCGTTATCGGTATGGAAATGGCTTCTTACTTCAATTCCATCGGTTCAAAGGTAACCGTTATCGAAATGATGGATCACATCGGCGGCCCGACTGACGGTGAGATCGCGGCTATCCTTCTTAAGAACTACAAGAAGAAGGGCGTTGAATTCATGCTCGGCGCAAAGGTTACCGGCGTTGGTACAAATTCCGTAACCTGCGAATACGAAGGCAAGACCGTAGAGGTTGCCGCTGACTGCGTACTCTGTGCTGTCGGACGTCGTGCTAACACCGTTGGTATCGGACTTGAAAACATCGGTGTTCTCACTGAACGCGGCGGTATCGTTACAAACGAGTGCGGACGCACCAACATCGGCGGCGTTTGGGCTGCAGGTGACGTTAACGGCAAGTCCATGCTCGCACACACCGCATACCGTGAGGGTGAAGCTGCAATCAACGATATGCTCGGCAAAAAGGATGCTGTCAACTACGACGCTATCCCGGCTGTTATCTACACCAACCCCGAGGTTGCATCCGTTGGTGAAACAAGTGAAACCATCAAGGCAAAGGGCATCGACGCACAGGTTGAATCGTTCACACTCCGTTACAGCGGACGTTATGTTGCTGAAAACGAAGGCGGCGACGGTATCGTTAAGATCATCATCGACAAGGCTCACCGCCGTGTACTCGGTGTACACATGATCGGTACATACGCATCCGAGATCATCTACGGCGCGGCAATGATGGTTGAAAAGCAGATGCGCGTTGAAGACGTAAGAAACTTTGTATTCCCTCATCCTACCGTTTGCGAAGTAATTCGCGAGGGTATGTTCGGAATGTAACTCATAGGGAGAATATACCAAACCGTTTGTAGGGGCGATTCATGAATCGACCGCAGGTTTCTCTGATTTATAAACCATAGATTCATGAATCCACCCACGATACAATCAATTTACAAAAATATTTTACAATAAGGAGATAAATATCATGCCAAAGAGTCAATATGTAGATCCCGGTAAGGCATTTGAAGCAGGTTATATCCATTTTGAAGATATTCCTGTATGCCAGTACAAGAAAACCCTCGCTGAGGAAAAGAAGATTTACACCAAGGAAGATTTCATGCGCATTTACCGCGACATGGCTATCATCCGTGAGTTCGAGACCATGCTTAACGAGGTTAAGGTTAAGAGCGAATACAACGGTGTAACCTATAACAACCCCGGTCCTGCTCACCTTTCCATCGGTCAGGAAGCAAGTGCTGTCGGTGAAGCTTACTGCCTCGACATCAACGACTTCTCGTTCGGTTCACACAGAAGCCACGGCGAAATCCTCGCAAAGGGACTTTCCTCCATCCACAAGCTTGATGACACCGAGCTTTACGACATCATGAAGGAATTCCTCGACGGTACAGTTCTTAACGTAGTTGAAAAGCACATGAACGCAGGCGGCAACATCAAGGAGCTTGCAATCAACTTCCTTCTCTACGGTGCACTCGCAGAAGTATTCGCACGTACCACCGGCTTTAACAAGGGTCTCGGCGGTTCCATGCACGCATTCTTCATTCCTTTCGGACTTATGCCTAACAACGCTATCGTTGGTGCATCTGCTCCTATCGCACTCGGTGCTGCTCTTTATAAGAGATCTAACCACAAGCCCGGTATCGTTATCTCCAACTGCGGTGACGGTGCAACCGGTCGCGGCCCCGTTCTCGAGGCTCTCAACTTCGCTTCTATGGACCAGATCACCAAGCTCTGGGGTATGGAAGGCAAGTACAGTGCAGACGGTATGCCGATCCTCTTCAACGTATTCAACAACCACTACGGTATGGGTGGTCAGACACGCGGTGAGACCATGGGTTATGACATGGTTGCTCGTCTCGGTGCAGGCTTCAATCCCCAGCAGATGCACGCAGAGCGCGTAAACGGTTACGATCCGCTCGCAGTTATCGACGCTGTAACAAGAAAGAAGAAGCTCCTTCTCGAAGGTAAGGGTCCAGCACTTCTCGACGTTGTTACCTACCGTGTATCCGGTCACTCCCCGTCCGACTCCTCCACATACAGAACCGTTGAGGAGATCGAGGCTTGGAAGGCAGCTGACTCGATCGTCGCATTCAAGAACAAGCTCATTCTTGGCTGCGTAGCTACCGAGAACGAGTTCGCAACTATGCACGAAGAGATCAACGCTCGTATGACCGAGATCATGAAGCTCTCTATCAACGACGAGATC